>DFYS01000101.1 GCA_002383405.1 Moorella sp. UBA4076 | reverse complement strand
AAGTTATTGCCACTTCCTGCCCCAGTTGAAAAGCAGCGGCCAGCTCTTCCGGGTGGTCGCGGATGGCTCCTGACTCATCGACGCTGCGGACCAGCAGGTCGCCGGTGTAATCAAGGCTAAGGGCCTCAAAGAAGTATTTAACCGTGAGAATGGTACCGGCAAAAAGCTGTTCACCCCTGGTAGCACCGACGGCAAGCAACACACCGCGGTTGCGGCCGGGCTGGCGGTCGATGGGTTTACCCAGCCGGTGCTTGCGGTTCCAGTAGAGCTGGCAACGGTCAATGAGGGCCTTTAACTGCGCCGGTACATTATAAAAGAAAATGGGCGCAGCAATAATCAGGGCCTCGGCCTGTTCCAGGCGCGGCCCCAGGGAGTCCATATCATCGCGCTGGATGCACCGGCCGCGGCGGCAATAATCGCAACCACGGCAGGGATTGATCTTAAAATCGATCAGGACGATCTTGGCAACAGTTGCCCCTTTGGCCCGGGCCCCATCCAGGGCGGCATCTAAAAGGAGCTCGCTGTTGCCCTGCCGCCGCGGGCTGCCGGCAATTCCTGTAACTAACATGCTGCACCATCGGTCGCTGCCACTATAACCGCTCCTTTTTTAACGGAATATTTTATTAACATACCCCTGGCAGGCAAGATTCAAAGGGAAATAAAAAAAGGAAGCGGCCTTCCCGATTGCTTATTCAACTTTAATATCGATCTTTTTCTCTTTTTCCTCTTCCGCTTTGGGTAACTCCAGGGAGAGGATGCCATCTTTGTAGGTGGCTACAATCTTAGCGGCGTCTATGCTCCCTGGCAGGGAGATGCTGCGCAGAAAGTTACCGTAATAGCGCTCGCAATAGTAGTAGTCTTTTTCCTGGCCTTCCTTTTCCGCCTTGCGTTCGCCCCTGATGGTCAGGACGTTTTTGTTGACTGCTACGTCGATATCCTCTTTCTTCAGGCCGGGCAAGTCGGCTTTGATTACATACTTGTCGTTTTCCTCGTATACTTCGATTGGAGGTGCCCAGGCGCCACCTTCGCCAGCTACTGCCCGCCGGCTTAAGGGGAACATGGGGCTGGCGAGGTCCAGCAGCCGGTCGCGCATTTCCTCCAGCTCGCGGAAGGGATTCCAGGAAGTCATGCCACCACGATACCTTTCGATAGCCATGGTCAAATTCCTCCTCTTGATTTAAATAGGCGAAGTTGCATCGCGCCGTTTAAGGCGCTCCAGGCGTTTCTTCCAGGGAAAGGCCGCTTCCCTTTAAAACTGTATTTCAACCCGCCCTGCCCGGCGCTCAACTATGGCGGTAGTGTTGCTTTAGCGGCTGTACACTCACGATAGCTTCCCTTCGTCAACCGCGCTATTGCTTATTTGAGTGCCGGGCGGTATGGGGGTTTACCCTGAAAATAGATGTGAGAGGTGGGAGGCGAGATGTGGGAGGCTGGCAGGAACTGGCTGCGCCAGTTCCAGATTGGAAGCCCTTCACCTCACTGTATTCATCCCTCTGCTGGTGCCGCCGCGCCAGGATGAGCGTCTACCTTGAAATCGATAGCGCCGTTGCTGACGGTTAGCGTAATGCTGTCCCCGGGTTTTATCGCCCCGCTGACGAGCTTCCGGCTCAAGGGTGTTTCGACCTCCTGCTGGATGACCCTTTTCAGCGGCCGCGCCCCATAAGCCGGTTCGTAGCCTTTATTGGCCAGGTAGGTCAGCACCACCTCCTCCCAGTGCAGGCTGCTTGCCAGGGCCTGCTGCAGCCGGGTCGCCAGGCGTTCCAGGAGCAGGGCGGTTATCTGCCGTAACTGGTCGGGGCTTAAAGCCTGGAAGACGATGATCTCATCCACCCGGTTTAAGAATTCCGGCCGGAAATGGCGGCGCACCAGGTCCAGGACGCCCTGCTTCATGGCGGCGAAATCGCCGCCTTTTTCCTGGAAGGCCAGGATCTCCTGGCTGCCCAGGTTAGAAGTCATGATAATGATGGTGTTCTTAAAGTCGACAGTACGGCCCTGACCGTCGGTGAGACGGCCGTCATCAAGGATCTGGAGCATGGCGTTAAAGACGTCCGGATGCGCTTTCTCGATTTCATCGAAAAGGACGACGCAATAGGGCTGCCGCCGGACAGCCTCCGTCAGCTGGCCGCCTTCATCGTAACCCACGTACCCCGGTGGGGCGCCGATGAGACGGGCGACGGTGTGCTTCTCCATATACTCCGACATATCCAGGCGGACCATCTGGCGTTCGTCGTCGAAGAGCGCCGCTGCCAGGGCACGGGCCAGTTCCGTCTTGCCCACCCCGGTCGGTCCCAGGAAGATAAAGCTGCCAATCGGCCGGTTGGGGTCCTTGAGGCCGCTGCGGGCGCGCAGGACGGCTTCGGCCACCGCCCGCACGGCTTCATCCTGGCCGATGACCCGCCGGTGCAGCTCCTCCTCCAGGTGCAACAGCTTCTCCTTCTCCCCGGCCAGCAGTTTGCTCACCGGGATTCCCGTCCAGCGGCTGACTACGCGGGCGATATCCTCTTCATCCACCTCTTCTTTTAACAACCGGTTGGTTTTTTGTTTGCCGGCCAGCAGCTCTTCCTCGCCTTTGAGCCGGCGTTCCAGTTCGTTCATGCGGCCGTATTTCAACTCAGCCATGCGGTTGAGGTCGTACTCGCGCTCAGCCTTTTCGATCTCCGTGCGGGTTTCTTCGATCTCGCGTTTGAGCTGCCGCACCCGGGCGATGGCCTGTTTCTCCACCTGCCACTGGGCTTGCATGGCCTCGGCCTCACCCTTCAGGTCCTGCAACTCTTTTTCGATTCTCTTTAGCCTTTCCTGGGAGGCCGCGTCCTTTTCCTTCTGCAGGGCGGCGGCTTCAATCTCCAGCTGCATCACCCGCCGGGTGATCTCGTCCAGGGCGACGGGCATGCTGTCGATTTCGGTGCGCAGGCGTGCCATGGCTTCATCCATTAAATCGATGGCCTTATCCGGCAAAAAGCGATCGCTGATGTAACGGTCGGCCAGGGTAGCGGCCGCCACCAGGGCAGCATCTTTGATGCGTACACCGTGGTGTACCTCGTAGCGCTCCTTCAAGCCCCGTAAAATAGAGATGGTATCCTCCACCGAGGGCGGCTGGACAAGGACCGGCTGGAAGCGCCGTTCCAGGGCGGCGTCTTTTTCAATGTGTTTGCGGTACTCGTCCAGGGTCGTCGCCCCGACGGCCCGCAGTTCACCCCGGGCGAGCATGGGTTTTAAGAGGTTGCTGGCGTCCATGGCCCCTTCGGCGGCGCCGGCACCGACCACGGTATGCAACTCGTCAATAAAGAGGATGATCCTTCCGGCTGCCTCATGGACCTCATTGAGGACCGCCTTTAAACGCTCTTCGAACTCGCCCCGGTACTTGGCGCCGGCCACCAGGGAACCCATGTCCAGGGCAATGACGCGCTTGCCCTTCAGTCCCTCGGGGACATCGCCGGCGACAATGCGCCGCGCCAGGCCCTCGACGATGGCTGTCTTGCCCACCCCGGGTTCGCCGATGAGGACCGGGTTGTTCTTGGTGCGCCGGGAGAGGATCTCCATCACCCGGCGGATCTCGTCGTCGCGGCCGATGACCGGGTCGAGCTTGCCCTCCGCGGCCAGCCGGGTCAAATCGCGGCCGTAGCGTTCCAGGGCTTCATAGGTGGTTTCCGGGTCATCGCTGGTTACCCGCTGGGAGCCGCGCACGGCTCGCAGGGCACCCAGAATGCCGTTCCTGGTCACCCCGGCCTGCCGGCAGAGCTCCTTTAAGTCCCCTTCACCATCCTCCAGCAAGGCCAGCAAGAGGTGTTCGACGCTGATATAGTCGTCCTTTAGTTGCTCGGCTTCCCGGCTTGCCCGTTCCAGGACGCGGGCCAGAGCCGGGCTGAGATAAAGGGAACCCGCGTCACCCGTCACCGCAGGTGTCTTTTGCAACAGGGTTTCCACCCGGCGGCGCAACTCCTGGCTGTCGACCCCGGCCCGGTCCAGCAGGCGGGGCACCAGGCCCTCCTGCTGGTCCAGCAAGGCCAGGAACAGGTGGCTGGCAGTCACCTCCTGGTGATGGCGGGCTGCTGCCAGCTGCTGGGCCGCAGCCAGGGCGGCGCGGGATTTCTGGGTTAAACGGTTGGCGTCCATCATGGTCACCTGCTTTGCGCTCGAAATGAGAAGTCAACCCTGGCTCAATTAATGCCGTGCCGGTTCAACAACAATGCTTAAATTGTGGATGAATAAGCTCAGCTTCGCTTTCTGAACGGAGGAGAACATGTATCTATATTTATTAGGAGGCGTGGATGTAAATGTCGGAGTGCCCAATTACCTGCTTTCCCCGGCACGTAATTCCCTTAGTTTCCGGTACAGTTTCCTTTCCTGCTCCGTCAGCCCGGCCGGGACATCGATGGTCAGGCGCACGTACTGGTCCCCGCGGCAGCCGTCGCGCACCGGCAATCCCTTGCCGCGCAGGCGCAACCTGTTGCCGTTATGGCTGCCGGCGGGTACTGTTACTAAGACGGATCCGTCCAGGGTCGGCACCGGGAGTTTGGCACCCAGGACAGCCTCTTCCGGCCGCAGGGTGAGGCTTGTTTCTATATCCCGGCCTTTGACGGTAAAGGTGGGATGGGGCAACAGGCGGATGCGCAGGTAGAGGTCACCGCTAACGCCTCCGTCCCGCCCCGCGCCGCCCTGGCCTTTCAGGCGCACCCGTTCGCCTTCCTGGATACCGGCGGGGATCTTGACGGTCAGGACTTTCTTCTTGCTTGAGTTACCAGTACCGCCGCAGCGAGTACAGATCTGCCCCCTGCCGGTAACTCCCGTCCCCCCGCAATCCGGACAGGAGTCTTCCCCGGAGAGCTCCAGCTCTCTGGTTGTACCCCGGTAGGCTTCCTCCAGGGTGATAGCCAGCTCGCTTTCCACATCCGCGCCGCGGGCCGGCCGCCGGCGCCGGCGGCCGGTGCCGCTCCTGGCCGCGGTGGGATTAAAACCCAGGTCACCGAAAAGAATTTTGAAGAAGTCGCTGAAATCGCCCAAATCACCACTGCCGCCGGGCTGGAAACCAGCGCTGGTATAGAAACGAATGCCATCCATATCCGGCGGCGGCTGGAAATCCTGGCCGGCCTGCCAGTTAGCCCCGAGGCGATCGTAGCGGGAGCGCTTCTCCGGGTCGCTCAAAACCGCATAGGCTTCGTTGATCAGCTTGAATTTTTCCTCGGCTTCTTTTTTTTCCTTACCTGTATGCAGGTCGGGATGCCACTGGCGGGCCAGCCGGCGGTAGGCGGCTTTGATCTCCTTCGGGGTTGCCTCCCGCTTGACGCCGAGGATCTGGTAGTAATCCTGGTAGGTCGCCGCCATAGGGGGACCGCCTCCGTTTGTTCAACATTTATTTCCTTGCCCCTGCTGAGAGGACTTCTTCGCGGGCCCGCTAGATAACAGTGCCGGCGCAAGCCGCTCCTTGTTTGTAACTACCCAGAAAATAGAGGTGGGATGTGAGAGGCGAGATGTGGGAGGCTTGTAGGAACCGGCTGCGCCAGTTCCTNNTTGAAGTCCCACACCTTGCCATTTTCATCCTTCTGCTGGTGCCGTCCGGCGGCATGGGCGTCAGCTCCGGCTAGCATCTCTAAGCCGCCTTAGCGCTGCCTGCCGTCGGGATCACGATCCCGTCCCGCCATTATATAGGTTTCGCCAGCTATTGCTCTTCGTATTCAGCGTCGACGACGTTATCACTACCACCGGCGGGATTGCCTGCGTTGCTCCCTGGACCAGCGCCCGAACTCGTGCCCGTACCCGAAACGGCTTTATCCCTGGCTGCCGCCAGAGCATAGGCCGCCTGCTGTAAATCGCTATGCAGGGTGCGGATGCGTTCCACCGGGGCGTTTTCCTTTAAAGCCGCCCGCAGGTCGGCCAGGAGTTGTTCGATGCGCGCCTTTTCATGGACCGGCAGCTGTTCACCGTATTCCTTTAACTCGCGTTCCACCCGGTAAGCGAGGCCGTCGGCCTCATTGCGGGTTTCGACCTCCTGACGGCGCTTTTTATCCTCTTCGGCGTGAATCCGGGCCTCCTGGACCATGCGCTCGATTTCAGCTTGATCCAGGTTGGTCGAACCGCTGATCGTCACCCGTTGCTCTTTGCCGGTAGCCTTATCCCGGGCGCTGACATTTAAGATGCCGTTGGCGTCGATATCGAAGGTGACTTCAATCTGGGGGAGGCCCCGTGGTGCCGGGGCGATGCCCTCCAGTTTGAACTGCCCCAGGGAACGGTTGTCGCGGGCGAGTTCGCGTTCGCCCTGGAGGACGTGGATATCCACCGCCGGCTGGTTGTCCTCAGCCGTGGAGAAGACCTGGCTGCGCCGCACCGGGATGGTAGTATTGCGCTCGATAATCTTCGTCATCACCCCGCCCAGGGTTTCCACACCCAGGGAGAGAGGAGTCACGTCCAGCAGGACGACATCCTTGACCTCCCCGGCCAGGACCCCGGCCTGGATGGCCGCCCCAACGGCGACGACTTCGTCCGGATTGACCCCCTGATTGGGCTCTTTGCCCAGCAACTCGCGGACCAATTTCTGTACTGCCGGGATGCGGGTAGCGCCGCCCACCAGGATTACCTCGTCAATATCCCCGGCCGTCAGTTTGGCGTCCTTGAGGGCTGCCTGGACCGGGCCGCGGCAGCGCTCGACCAGGTGATGCGTCAGTTGCTCGAATTTGGCCCGGCTCAATTTGGTGTCCAGGTGGCGGGGACCGCTGGCGTCGGCGGTGATGAAGGGCAGGCTGATCTGCGTCTCCATCAGGGTTGATAACTCGATCTTGGCCTTTTCGGCCGCTTCCACCAGCCGTTGCAGCGCCTGATTGTCCCGCCGCAGGTCGATGCCGTAGTCCTTCTTAAATTCCTCTGCCAGCCAGTCGACAATGGCTTTATCGAAGTTGTCGCCGCCCAAGTGGGTGTCGCCGTTGGTGGACTTGACCTCAAAAACGCCGTCGCCCACCTCCAGGATGGAGACGTCGAAGGTGCCGCCGCCCAGGTCAAAGACCAGCACGGTCTCGTTGGCCTTTTTGTCCAGGCCGTAGGCCAGCGCGGCGGCCGTCGGCTCGTTGATAATGCGCAGCACCTTGAGGCCGGCGATCTGCCCGGCGTCTTTGGTGGCCTGGCGCTGGGCGTCGTTGAAATAGGCCGGTACGGTGATTACCGCTTCGGTCACCTTCTCGCCCAGGTATTTACCGGCGTCGTCAACCAGCTTCTTTAAAACCATCGCCGAGATCTCTTCCGGCGCGTACTTTTTACCCCTGACCTCAAAGCGTACAGCGTCGTTGGGTCCGGCTACAACCTTGTAGGGGACCAGCTGGCGTTCGTCACCTACCTCCGCAAACTTGCGCCCGATGAAGCGTTTAACTGAATAAAGGGTACCTTCGGGATTCAAAGCAGCCTGACGGCGGGCGATCTGGCCGACGAGCCTCTCGCCGTTTTCTTTGAAGGCCACTACCGAGGGTGTCGTACGGGCGCCCTCAGCATTGGCGATGACTACCGGTTGCCCGCCCTCGATGACCGCCACCACCGAATTGGTGGTACCCAGGTCGATACCTACTGCCTTGGCCATAGATAATTATACCTCCTACCTTGGCCCCCCAGGGGGCTGCTTCCCAAGCCGTTTGACCTTTCCTGACTATTATATAGCGCAAACAGGAATAATAAGCAATAGCGGTTTAAGGCGATAATAATTAATCTCGCCTTCTGATTGGCAACAGTCGCTAATCAAAACCTTATTTCTGTATGTTTCGGGTTTTTACGCTGGATTTTGGTGCTGCCTGTCTGCGCAGGAGGCTAATGGGCTGGGGCTGGAAAGCACTGCCGCTGTGAACCTCCGCCGGAACATGCCTGTGGGTTTGCAGGGGCTGGATTCTATAAAAAAACTGCGGCTGCAGCCGCAGGTAGAAAATAGAGGGGAGGCCCGGCCATCCTTTTCGTTAAAGCGCAGGCAGCCTGTTCGTTGGCCAGGCTTGAGAGGACGTACGTATCGTGCGCTAGCTGCCAAGATCGCCGGCCGGCGGGGACGTCCAGTCGCAGGTGGCGAAGAGGGACTATTTATCTGCAGGCGCTGTAAAGCCCTCCGGCTTCAGCCGGCTTTAGCCATGGGGGCTTAGACCCCCTGCAAGGCGCTGTGCAGCTCGCACAGGTGGCGCCTTTCCTGGCGCAGTAAATCGTCCAGGAGATGGGTTTCTACTGTTGATACCAGGTTTTTTAAGCCGCTAAAAAAGAGCAGACCATCCTTCTCGAAGCGTATGGCCAGATCCAGGGCTTCCTTATCGGTGGTAATTTCCCTGACGAGGGCTTTTACATCCAGGTCGCGGGGGAAGACGCTGTTATCCACCAGGGCCTGCATGTATTCCTCATACTCACCGGGGTATGATTCCGGGGGATCATAAGGGGTAGCCCGTTGCGCTAATTGAGTAAAATCGAGGATATGTTGCTCTTCCTCCCTGGCCAGGCGGGCAAAAAGCTGTTGTATTTCTGGTTGCCGAGCGCTGGTAGCCATAGCCTGGTAAAAGTCGCGGCCGTTGGCCTCGATAGCCTGCGCGAACTCAAAGACCTCACTGGCGTGGAACACAAGCTACCTCCTTTGCGTTACTGGTGTTTGTTACCGTAGGCAGCCTCACGTTTTTTAAGAGGCTTCCCGGATCATGACCGTATTAAACCGACCCACCGCCGCAGTCGGGGATATAGCAGTTGGCATCTACAAAGCTGCATACCGACTGGCAGGAAGGGCATATCTCCGGGGGTGCATCGCTCGCCGATTGTCCTTCATAGGTAAAACCACAAACGGAACAACGCCATTTGTTCATTTGCCCATCGCCTCCTATGGTATCTTTCAGACTTCGGGTTCAAAGAGTTCCTTGCCTGCGCTGCATACCGGACAGACCCAGTCGTCCGGTAATTCGCTGAAAGGCGTGCCGGCCGCGATGCCGTTATCGGGATCGCCTTCTGCCGGGTCGTAGACGTAACCGCAGGCAGTACAAACATATTTTTCCATGGTTTTATCCTCCTTCAAAATCGGACCTTCTAGTTTGATTTCCAGTGGCCGTGGAGGTTGCAGTAAGCGCGGGCGGCAGCACTGCCGGCAGTGGTGGCGAATACCGTTTCGGGGGCGTCGCCGGGCTCCAGGTGCTGCCGCAGGACCTGCCCGCCGGCCAGGAGTTCGATCCACTCGATATAATGTTTTTCTTCCATGGGATGGGGGACACTACCCACAGTTACCTTGAAACCGCCGTCTACCTTGACCACAACCGGGACGTGCTTCTCCCTGCTGGCGTCGACGGTGTTTTCCGCCAGCAGTCCCATGGGTTTACCACAGCAAACCAGGGCTCCAGTGCCGGGATGCAGGACCTCGACAATATTACCGCAGACGCTGCACCTGTAAACCTGGCTAATGGCTGTCATGATAAAAAGCCTCCTTCTAGTAAGAGTTATTATTTGCAGTATATATTCGCCATTAACAGCGATTTTCCTGCTGGTTAGAAAATATTTTTGTAACTGTTCAGGCCGCCCCCATCCCAGTCCGGCGCTGCCTGCCGTCCGGATCACGAACCCGGCCAGCCATCATATCTTTGGCGGCCAGGGTATAGCACGATTTTACGTGCGGCAGCACTGGCGGGTTACTACCTCCCTTGACTTCCTGACTTTGGTAGGATAAAATAGCCTTGAAATTAGTAAAAGGAGTGATTCCTATGCCCACTCTCAAAGGTACCCGGACGGAGAAAAACTTGCTGACAGCTTTTGCTGGCGAGTCCCAGGCGCGTAACCGCTATACCTATTACGCCAGCCAGGCGAAGCAGGAAGGCTACGAGCAGATCGCTGCTATCTTTTTAGAAACAGCTGATAATGAAAAGGAGCACGCCAAGCGGATCTTTAAGTTTCTGGAAGGCGGCGAGGTGGAGATCAGCGCCGCGTTCCCGGCCGGCACTATTGCCAGTACAGCTGTAAACCTGGGTGCCGCCGCTGCCGGGGAGAATTACGAGCATACCAGCATGTACCCCGGCTTTGCCTATGTGGCTGAGGAAGAGGGTTTTAAGGAAATAGCCGCTGTCCTGCGGGCTATTGCCCGCGCCGAGAAAGGTCATGAAGACCGTTATCGCGCCCTGCTGGCCAATATTGAGCAGGGCCGGGTCTTTAAGCGGGAAGCAAAGGTAACCTGGCGCTGCCGCAACTGCGGCTATATCCATGAGGGCAACGCCGCCCCGGAAGTATGCCCGGCTTGCGCCCATCCCCAGGCTTTCTTTGAGTTACAGGCTGCCAATTATTAGGCCCCCGGCCGCGGACTTTCATTTTTAGGAGATGTTTGGTGATGACCAGGCCCGTTAATATTGCCGATGGTATTTACTGGGTAGGGGCTATCGATTGGAATATCCGCTCCTTCCACGGACCCGCTTTTTCTACCCACCGGGGGACTACATATAACGCCTACCTGATCGTCGACGAAAAAACCGCGCTGGTGGATACGGTTTACGAACCCTTGCAAGAGGAATTAATCGCCAACCTGAAGCAAATCCACGACCCGGTGAAAATCGACTACCTGGTGGTCAACCACACCGAAAGCGACCATGCCGGCGCCTTCCCGGCCATCATGGCACTCTGCCCGCAAGCCCACGTCCTCTGCACCCAGCGCGCTTATGAAAGCCTGCGTGACCACTATCCTGACCTGGAATTCGCTTATACTATCGTCAAGACCGGAACCAGCGTCAGCCTGGGTAAACGCTCGCTGGCCTTTATCGAAGCCCCCATGCTGCACTGGCCGGACAGCATGTTTACCTATGTGCCGGAAGAAGCGCTGCTGCTGCCCAACGACGCCTTCGGCCAGCATATCGCCACCAGTGTCCGCTTTGATGACGAAGTCGATAGGGGCCTCGTTATGGACGAGGCAGCTAAATATTACGCCAACATCCTCATGCCCTTCAGCAATTTGATTACCAAAAAGTTAGCTGAGATCCAGCAGATGAACCTGGATATTAAAACTATCGCCCCCAGTCACGGTATTATCTGGCGCCGGGACCCCGGCAGCATTATCGCAGCCTACGCCCGCTGGGCGGAAGGTAAAGGCGCCGCCAAAGCCGTTATTGCCTATGATACCATGTGGCTGGCCACGGAAAAGATGGCCCGCGCCCTCATGGACGGCCTGGTGGCTGGCGGCTGCGAAGTGAAACTCTTCAAACTCTCCGTTTCCGACCGCAACGATATTATCAGGGAAATCCTGGATGCCCGCGCCGTCCTCGTCGGTTCGCCGACCATTAACAATGATATCCTGCCGGTGGTCTCTCCTCTCCTGGACGACCTGGTGGGCTTAAAGCCGAAGAATAAAATCGGCCTGGCCTTCGGTGCTTACGGCTGGGGCGGCGGCGCGCAGAAGATCCTGGAGGAACGCCTGAAGGCTGCTAAAATCGAGCTGATGACCGAGCCCGGCCCGACGGTGAAGTGGGTGCCGAAGGATGAAGACCTGCACCGCTGCTATGAATTAGGACGAGAGATGGCAGCCAGGATAAAAGATTAATGGAGGAGGAATTGTCCTGGACGCTAAAGCCTTACATACGATCTCCTATGGGCTGTATGTAGTCACAGCGAAAAAAGGTGAGCGGCAAAACGGCCAGATCGCCAATACGGTTTTCCAGATTGCCTCGGAGCCGCCGACCATCGCCGTCAGTATTAACAAGCAGAACCTGACCCATGAATTTATCCTGAGTGGCCAGGTTTTTGCCGTGTCGGTACTGGCTAAAGATGCCCCCCTCTCCCTGATCGGCCAATTTGGCTTTAAATCCGGCCGCGAGGTCGACAAGTTCGCCGGGGTAGATTATAAACTTACTGCCGGCGGCCTGCNNCTACCTTACCGACCATACCCTGGCCTACCTGGAAGCCCGGCTCAACGAGGCTGTCGATGCCGGCACCCATAGCATCTTTATCGGCACCCTGACGGACGCTGCCGTCCTGATCCAGGGTGAACCGATGACCTACGCCTACTACCACCAGGTCAAGCGCGGCACGACACCGAAGACGGCACCGACGTTTACCGCGGCCCGGGTGGAAGCCCAACCGGCACCGGTCGCGCCGCAGTACCAGTGCAGCATCTGCAACTATATCTACGACCCGGCCCAGGGTGACCCGGAACATGGCATCGCCCCGGGCACTACCTTCGCCGACCTGCCGGATGACTGGACGTGCCCCATCTGCGGCGCCGGCAAAGACGCCTTTGCGAAAATATGAGCGCAATTACGACCCGCAAATCCGGCCTTGGATAGTGGCCATTAGCGGGGCCTCAAAAACATCTTTCTTTTTTGAGAGTAAAAGCCATCTGCGAGAAGCAGATGGCTTTTAGTGCCTTACGCCTTCAAAACTGCAATAAAAAACAAGTTGTTTAGGCCGCCATAGCCAGCAAAAGAGAAATTGTCACGCCGGCAAGATTGGGTTGGGGGCGGAACCCCCTTTAGTTAGAGAACGTAGAACCCCAGCATCCTGGCTGGTAAGGCTTTTTTCCAATCAGGTATTATCATAAGCAGCTAAAAAATCTTCTCTAGAAATACCAGCCTGGGTGCAAATAGTCCGCAGGGTTGATCCCTTGATCCGGTCGTGATTGGGCATGGTCATTGGGGTCACCGTGCCGTTTGGATTGGTACGGGCCAGGGCCAGATGATTTCCCTCGCGAACCAGCTCAAATCCCAACTTGTTCATAGCTTTGAGGACCCTGGTTTTTGGGGCGTCAACTGGCCACTTGTGCAATTATATAGCCACCCCTGTTTCGGCAACAAATACTTCCATCACATCAGACTGGGCTTCCAGGACTTCCTGTCCAAAGGTTTCCACATGGAAGCTGATTGCCGATTTTACATCATCCAGGGCTTCCTCGTAAGAGTCCCCTTCACCTACCACTACGCCCTTCAATCCCAGAGGATAGGCCACGTAGCCATCGGGATGCTTCTCTACCACGACTTTGAAGTGTCGCAATTATATCCACCTCCGCTGATCCTCGGAGCTATTCTTGCCATACTATAGCCATAGTAGCATAATACATCCAATAGATCAACAAAGGATCTTTTTGGCCTTCGGGTTCACGTATCTGTTTGCCAGGTAGTATAGCTAAAGTTGGTTTTTCCATACTCACCTCTCAATAAGCATACATAGTCCCATACGGCCGCTTGTTGTAGGGTATCAGTTTGGTAAAGGGCCGCGCCAGGATCTTTTCTGCCTCCAGGTTGAAGTAACCGGCAAATTCGCCGGCGATCTCCTGCAGGCGCTGCTGGTCGGCTGCCGTGGGGGCTACCGCTTTTACTTCTTTACCCAGGCGCTCAGGGTCTACCTGACCGCGGATGAAGATCGCCCCCCCGTGCATCCCGGTAGCGACAAAGTTGCCGGCGATAGCTTCGCCGGGTGGCAAATCCAGGCCCAGGAGGACCAGGTTACCGCCGGCCATATACTCGCCGAAGAAGTCCCCGGCCTGGCCGCCGATGACGATCAAGGGGTTTTTATCCTGGAAGGCCTTCATATGGATCCCTACCCGGTAACCGACGTTGCCGCGGATGAAGATACGGCCGCCGCGCATGGAGTAGCCGGTGATGTCGGCGGTATTGCCGTGGATAATTACCGTGCCGTCGTTCATGGTGTTGCCGACGCCGTCCTGGGCATTGCCGAAGACTTCTATTTCCAGGCCGTCCATCAGGGCGGCCAGATTGTTGCCCGGTACGCCGTGAATCTCCAGGCGGGCCTGCTGCCGGACACCGGCACCGATATAGCGCTGGCCGTTGACATTTTTTAAAACCAGTTCCCGGCAGCCGTTATCGAGCAGGTTCCTGATAGACTCATTCAAAACCTGATAATGCAGGCTGCGGGCGTTTAAAGTTTCCATCAATTCCACCTCATTCTACCAGCCATTGCTGCCATACCTCTTCCGGCAGGCTTAAAAGCCCGAAATGCGGCTGCAGTAATTCATCCTGCAAGGGTGTAACGTCCGTACCTTCCTCGAGCAAGCGGCGGTAGAGACCGGCGCGGTCAAGTTTATTGAGGAAGAGGGCGCCAACCAGGTGCTTATCCTTGATTACCAGCTTGCGATAGATGCGGGTGACGGGGTCGATTTCTTTAAGAATATCATACTCATCCCCGGTCGCGGCGCTGTTGCCCATGCTGATGATATGCAGGCCCAGGAACCCCAGGGCGTTGTAGGGAGACAACGGTTGATAAGTCTCGCTGGCCCCGGCCATGTTGCGTCCGGCTATCTTCCCCTGGATGGCCGCATGGGGCAGTAGCGGCGGGTTGCCGGCAACCACATCCCCGGCGGCGTAGACGCCGGGCAGGCCGGTGCTCAAGTCCGGCCCCACCATAATACCGCGGTTAATGGTCACCCCGGGCAGTCCCTCCAGCAGCTCGACGTTGGGCCGGACGCCGATGGCGATGACCAGTATGTCTGCCGTCATTTCGCGGCCGGACTGAAGTTGTAATTCCAGGCGGCCGCCTGCCATGCCACGGACGCTTGCTAAAGTATCGTTTAAATAAAGCTTGACGCCTTGATCTTGCAGGAATCCGGCCACCAGGGCCGCTGCTTCCGGGTCCAGGGCCGGCGCCCAGATGCGGTCGGCCAGTTCCGCCAGGGTGACCTGGACGCCCCGCTGCACCAGGCTCTCCATCGCTTTGAGACCTGTCGGCCCGGCCCCCAGGATGACCGCCTCCCGTCCCGGCGTGGCCACGGCTTCCAGGCGGCGGACGTCGTCGTAGTTAACAAAAGTAAAGTAATTGTCCGGCGTTAACCCCTTAATGGGCGGTACAAAGGGACGGCCGCCGGTGGCGACCAGCAGGCGGTCGTAAGGTAACCCCGTACCGTCATCCAGGCTGACCTCCCGGGCTACGGGGTCAAGTTTTATGGCGCGGCGGCCCAGAAGGACGCTGGCGTTATTCTGCGCATAAAACTCCTGCGGCCGGTAGGGCATGGCTGCGTTCGGGACCCGCCCTTCCAGCCAGTAGGAAATAAGGGGCCGGCCGTAGGCGTAGTGGTTTTCCGCCGCAACGATGGTAATCGACCCTTCGTTATCGTATTCCCGGATACCGGCTACGGCGTTGACGGCGGCGACGGAATTGCCGATAAGGACGTATTTCATGCTCCTGCCCTCCTCTCTTCCCAAACGAGGGCCCGATTAGGGCAGCCGGCCACGCAGGCCGGCTCGCCAGTTTCCCGGCAGAGGTCGCACTTTAACGGCAGTGGACGGCCGTTTTTCTCGCCGGGCTGGATGGCCCCGTAAGGACAGGCGGCCACGCACGTCCAGCAGCCGACGCACTTATCCTCCTGACAGTAGACGATACCTGTAGCCGGGTCTTTCACCATCGCCCCGGAGATGCAGCCGGCAACACAGGCCGGGTCGTCACAGTGGCGGCACTGGACGGCCACTGAGAGGGGCAGGCGCTCTTCGACTATAACCCGCGCCGTACCCCTTAAATTTTCGCGCTTATAGGCCCGGAAAAGGTCGCGGCTGCGGGAATGGGCGACAATGCAGTTGACTTCACAGAGGTGGCAGTTCATGCACCACAGCGGCCGGGCATAGACTTTTTTCATCAGGATCCCCTCCCCCACTACATGGCTTCGCCGGCGTGCTTGACGCCCAGGAGTTTCAGTTCCACCTCGTTTAAGCCTACGCCCCGCAGGTGCAGGCGGTTGCCGCGCAGACTTTCAATGGAGTTGATGCCCATGCCGCCCAGCATTTCTTTGATCTCGTGCGACCAGCCCCGCAGCAGGTTATAAAGGCGCTCGGCGCCGATTTCCGGGTTCAAGCGCCGGCTTCTATAAGGGTCCTGGGTGGCGATACCCCAGCTGCACTTGCCGGTGTAGCACTTCTGGCAGAGGTGGCAACCCAATGCAATCAGGGCGGCGGTAGCAATATAGACGGCGTCGGCGCCCAGGGCGATGGCCTTGACCACATCGGCGCTGCTGCGGAAACCGCCGGCAGCCACCAGGGATATCTGGTTGCGGATGCCCTCATCGCGGAGACGCTGGTCGACGGCGGCAATAGCCAGCTCGATGGGGATACCCACGTGGTCGCGGATCATCGTCGGTGCCGCCCCGGTGCCGCCGCGGAAGCCGTCAATTGCGATAATGTCGGCGCCGGCACGGGCGATGCCGCTGGCGATAGCGGCAACGTTATGAACGGCTGAGATCTTGACTGATACCGGTTTCTGGTAACGGGTGGCTTCTTTCAAGGTAAAGATCAGCTGTTTCAGGTCCTCGATGGAGTAGATATCGTGATGCGGTGCCGGCGACAGGGCATCAGTCCCCTCCGGGATCATCCGCGTCGCCGCCACCGCGGCGGTGATCTTCTCTCCGGGCAGGTGGCCGCCGATGCCCGGCTTGGCCCCCTGACCGATTTTGATCTCCACGATGCGCCCGGCGTTCAGGTAATCGGCATGGACGCCGAAGCGGCCCGAGGCCACCTGGACCACGGCATGGTCGGCGTAATCATAGAGATCACCCGGCAGGCCGCCTTCGCCGGTATTAAACATGGTGCCGAATTCTTTGGCCGCGCGGGCCAGGGAGGTAAAAGCTTCATGGCTGATGGACCCATAGGACATAGCCGAAAACATGATGGGGGTTTCAATGGGCACCAGAGGTGTTCGGGTTTTAGCTTGGCGCTCCTCGCGTCCCTCCATCATGCCCCCTGCTTCCGGACGCCGGCCCAGATAAGTTCGCAACTCCATCGGTTCCCGCAAAGGGTCGATGGACGGATTGGTTACCTGGCTGGCGTTTAACAGCAGCCGGTCGAAATAAGCCGGGAAGGGCTGGTCGTTCCCCATACCGGTGAGGAGCACCCCGCCGGTTTCCGCCTGTTTGGCAATGTTACGCAGGTGGTTCTCCGTCCAGTAGGCATGGGGCCTGAGCGGCGGCGGGTTTTTATAGATCGTCAGGGCACCGGTCGGGCAGATGCTGACGCAGCGCTGGCAGTTAACGCAGTTGGCGTCAATGGTATAGAGGCGGTCGTCGGCAGCGTCATATTGCTGGGCGCCAAAACCGCACTGACGGACGCAGGCCAGGCATTTGACGCACTTATTCTCATCGCGGACGATGCTGAATTCAGGGGGCATCAGGCTGAGAGCCGGCATTGGGCTTCCTCCTCCAGGCGACCGATCACCGGCTCGCCGCCCCGCGGGTACCAGACCTTTTCCACATCAGGGCAGATCTCGCGGATGGCGGCCTCCTCGCTGGCGGCGTACAGGGTGGCGCCGTGGGAGCCGGCTACCAGGGGCCGCAGTTTGATACGGTCGTTGAGGGCCATAAAACCGCCGCTGAAGCCGACGATAATGGAAAAGGGCCCGTTTAACAGCAGGCTGCCGTATACCACCCGCAGCCGGGTATAGAGTTCGCGCTCCGCTGCCGGCAGGCGGTCGACCTCCTGCCAGAAGGGAGCGGCCAGCACCTGTGCCGCCGTTTCCAGCGACAGCCCGTGGCGCCGTACCAGCAGGTCAACGGTATAGGCAACCACTTCCGTATCTGTCTGCAGGGTCATTTTATAGCCGTACATCTCCAGGAAACGGCGATTGGCACCGTAGGACGATATCTCGCCGTTATGGACTACCGCCCAGTCCAGCAAGGTAAAGGGATGGGCACCGCCCCACCAGCCCGGCGTATTGGTAGGAAAACGGCCGTGGGCGATCCAGCTGTAGGCCTGGTATTCGTCCAGACGGAAGAACTCGCCGATGGCTTCCGGGTATCCCACCCCTTTGAAGGCCCCCATGTTTTTACCGCTGGAAACGACGTAGGCGCCGTCGACGCTGTCGTTGATGCGCATCACCAGACGGCTCATAAAATCGGCTTCCGTCTCCTGGGCTTCCTCGATTTTCGCCAGGCGGGGGGTGACAAAATAGCGCCACAGCAGGGGCGCTTTGCCAATCTCCCGCACATGCCGGGTGGGGATGCGGTCTTCGGCTTCAATATAGAAATTATCCTTGATCAATTCCTCTACCTGGTTACGGCTGAGCTTATCGGCAAAGAGCAGGTGCAGGGCATAGTAATCCTGGTACTCCGGATAAATGCCGTAAGCGGCGAAACCGCCCCCCAGGCCGTTGGAACGCTCCTGCATCAGAGCAATGGACTGGATGATGGCGCTGCCGTTCACCCGGCGGCCGTCCCTGTTGATAAAGCCGCTGATGGCGCATCCTGACGGTATCCGGCATTCTCCCTCCCTGAGCATCATTGCCCACCTCCGTTTATG
>DFYS01000032.1:301-7846 GCA_002383405.1 Moorella sp. UBA4076 | reverse complement strand
AATGGTCACGCCGGCAAGATTGGGTTGCGGGCGGAGCCCGCTTTAGATTGTTACTATGCTATCAGCCCCCACTTAGGACCGCGGAATAGGGTCATCCAGCGATTACGGCATCCAAATCAGCTTGATTTTCGGGCCTGAAGTAGCAAGCTTCCTCCACCAGGACGATAGCGAAGGGGTTTTTGCAGGGGAATCAAATATAAATAAAAGGCAGAGATATTGCCCTTTCTCCTGGATGATATTAGAATGGTATCAGGGAATAGCTGGCACTGTTGCTTTTCTGGGAGGCAGGTGGGAAGGTTGGAGCGCTTTAAGTTTTATTCCGCGACCAATGAAGAAAAGCAAAGCACGATCGAGCAGATTGCAGCCGGCTTAAAAGGGAGAGATGAAATAGCCTTTGCCTATCTTCACGGTTCTTTCCTGAGGGATGGGCCTTTTAAGGATATTGATTTGGCCGTTTATCTCCGCGAACAGGTACTGGGCAAGGATAACTTTCTTTATGAGATCCACCTGGAGGACGCCATTAAGTCTCTTGTGCCTTTTCCCATAGATGTTCGCATCCTCAATAATGCTCCTTTATCTTTCAAGTATAGCGTGATAAAAAACGGTTACCTACTTATCGAAAATGACTCCTCTGTCAGGAGTGATTTTCAGGAGGTCACTCTGGACAGGTATTTCGATTTTGTCCCTTTTCGTAAACGCTATTTTAAGGAGACATTGGGCCTTGAAATATGATGCTATAAAGGTTGGCAAGCTCCTGACGGCATTTAAGCAGGCGCAAAATCGGCTGCCAAATCTGGCGCGCCTTTCCGAAGCGGAGTTTTTAGCCGAACCCGACAAAATTGGCAGCGCCAAATACCAGTTCATTGTCGCCATTGAAGATCGCCGCGCCGCATTCTTCCGTTTTAAACGGGAGTAAGGCACGGCCTTGATTTTCCAGGAAATGTTTTGCCTTGTTTCTATGGCGATGATAAGATATATGTAGCCAGTTATCGTCAAGGAGATTAAGGCAATGGAGCTCCGCCGCAATCGCAACAGTGTATTCCAGATTGGCTACCACCTTGTCTGGTGCACCAAATACCGCAAGCAAGTCTTTACCGGCAAAGCAGCGGACGATTTAAAAGAACTGCTGCTCCAAATAGCGCAGGAAAACAACTTCTCCATTGAGCAAATGGAGGTTATGCCGGATCACGTTCACCTCTTTATCACCGCCACTCCCAACCACCTGATCGCCAGCATGGTCAAGGCGCTCAAAGGCGTGTCGGCCAGGTTCCTGTTCAAAAAGCACCCGGAACTAAAAAAAAGACTCTGGGGCGGGCATCTCTGGAACCCATCATACTATGTGGGCACCGTCGGGCATATATCCGAGGATACGATTGAAAAATACATCGAAAGCCAGAAGAGCGGAGAGTGATCCGTATGCCGCATCGTCACGGCTTCTGCAAAACCCTGCGCCTGCCGGTGCTGGTGCCCGCCCCGGTAATTGACCAGTTACAAGCCACTACTGACCTTTTCCGACAAGTGGTTACGTATTACCTGCGGGTGTTCGCCGAGCACCTGGAGGTATTAGACAACCCCCGGTGGCTTAGCTTAGCAGAAAAGCTCACCCATCGCACAATAAAGAACCCTGCGCCGCTGTATCACGATTTCGACGCTCTCTTTCCCTGCCTGCCCTCGGGTTTTCGGCGGGCCGCCATCGCGGCCAGCTATGGCCTGGCCCTGGCCTGGCGGGAAAACTACCGTCGCTGGCAAAGGGCAAAAGTGAGCGCTGAAGAGAGAAATGAGCGCCGGGCAGCGGTCGGGAAGAAGCCTATCCGCTTCACGGAAAGGCCGCCCCAGTTCCCCGAAACCGCACGGTCCTGGCTGACATACTACGGCACCGAATTCAAGGTGTTTGATGCGCGCCACCTGCTGCTGAAAGTAACCACGGGTACTTCCTACATCTACCGTAAAGTCGCCCTGGCGCGGCCGTGGGAGATCCCGGCGGGGTATGCTGCAGGTTCCCCCACCTTGGTGCAGAAAAAGAACGGCTGGGAAGTGCATATACCCCTTTTCCTGCAAGAAAGACGGGACTTACGCCCGGCGGCGGCACTGATGCAAGACCCGGCTACCCGTATCTGCGCCGTTGACCTCGGGCTGAACCACCACGCGGTAATGACCATCCAGGATGCTGAAGGCAGGGTCCTGGCCACGGCGTTTATCTCCGGGGCTAAAGACAACCACCTTAGGAAGCAGTACCTGGAAAGAATCGCCCGGCTACAAAAGAAAACCGGAGTTATCCCTGAAGGCGAGCGGTTTGCTAAAGACCTGTGGGACAAAGTTAAAAACCTGGTGGGCGACATTGCCCACCAGGTATCGCGGCGCATCGTAGACTTGGCGGCGCAACACGGCGCCAGGATAATCGTCTTTGAGCATCTTAAAAACCTGCACCCGGAGAAAGGGACGCGCTCCCGCCGGATGAACCAGAAGCTGGGTTACTGGGTCAAGGGCCGCATTTTTCAGTACACCCAATATAAAGCACTGCACCAGGGGATTATCGTTTGTCGCGTTAACCCCAGGGACACCTCCAGACGCTGCCCGTACTGCGGTTTTATGAGTATAGAACGCTATTTACCGGGAAAACCCCATGGAATAACCCTAGCACAATGCGGCAACTGCGGCTTGCATGATGTCCATGCTGACTGGCTGGCTACGAAAAATATCGGCCAGAAATTCCGGTTACGCTACGCTTAAGCCCCTGCCGGTGACGGTGGGGCGTCTGCGCCGGCTACATGTCGGCGCAGATCAGGCTCGGACCCGCTGGTGTTTGCAGCCGGTAAGATACGGCGCCTGCAAGTGGGGCCTACGGCCCTTTTCCCTTTGGCGTTCGCGTACCCGGGGCAGGCGCGAAGTTCCGGGAATTAACCCGGAAGCCTCTGACTTCAGTCAGGGAGGTTCACGCGGCTATTGATTTAAGCAACCATATCATAGCGCAAAATAACCTCCGGGTACCGGAGGATTACGCTGATACCTTTCGTATACTGGGGGAAAACGGTATTGTTCCACCTGAATTTGCTACCACCCTTATAAGTATGGCCTGTTTTCGCAACCGGCTGGTACATATCTACTGGGATGTAGATAACAATACCCTTTACAACATCCTGAAGAATAACCTGCAGGATCTCGATACATTTTTAAAGGCCATAATTAAATTGTTTTCTGATGCCAAGCGGCTATAATAAGCCCTGTGTCCTTAAGAAGATATTCCGGCAATCCTACACCTTTGGCTAATTGATTGCTGATGTATTGATTGAGGCTAACTTTTTCCTCTCTGGCCTTTTCAGTCAGAGTAAGGGTGAAGGGACTTGGGTATACGGATGTTGAGTTTGCCGGAATAATCTTCCCGAACAGGTTCTGGTACCGGTCGTTCTAATTCGATGCAGGTTTCAATCCAGCCTTTCTTGGCGTCCTGGATCATCGCCATGACCGCGGTCACGGTTATTGACATAGCGGTCATAAGGGCATATAATTTGACATAAGAGAAGGGATGCGCCCAGGGAAAGGGGTTGTAAAATGACCGAAATTCTTTATCCACCAGCGGAATTAGCCAGAATGCTTAAAGTCAGCGAGCGTACCATCAGACGTTGGGTACAGAAAGGGGATTTGCCGGCCTTGCGCTATGGGCGACAACTGCGTATACCGCTGAGCGCAGTGGAAAAATTAGGACGCCCGGTATCTTATGAGTCGTCTAAAAGCGACTGGCTGGCCAAATGCCGGGCTACGCGGGATATGATGCCCTTAAGAGGGGATGGCGTTAAGATTCTGCGACAGATACGTTTGGATAGGGCTGGTCGTTAATAAGATGGCCTTGCAAATGAAAGAGGTTTGCGTTGATGCCTGCCTGGTAATCAAAATCGTTATAAATGAACCGGATAGCACGTTGGCGGATGCCCTGTTTACCTGGTGGCAGGAACAGGGAGTACAATTAATAGCCCCTGTTTTTTGTCCGGTCGAAATAGATAGCGTCATCAGGCGGAGGACGATCATCGCTAATCCGGAAGAAAGACTGACGTTGGCTCAGGCGGAAGCTGCTTTTACAGCGGCACAAACTATTCCCCTGAAGACCCTTAGTATCCCCGGTCAGCGGCAGCGGGGATGGGAACTAGCCAAAGAGCTAAACTTACCTGTCGTTTATGATAGCCACTACCTGGCGTTAGCTGAATTACGCAGCTGTGATTTTTGGACAGCTGATGAACGGCTATATAATAGCATCAGGGGCAGGTTGCCTTATGTGCATCTCCTTAGTGAATTTGCTTGAAGCTGCAAATGAATACAAACGGGGGGCTGGCCCGGACCGCGCGGGTACTGATGCCCCTGAGGAGCGATAGTGCGAAGATCTTGCAGCCGACTATTATACCCACAGGACTCTATCGGGAGCTTACACGAGGGATGAGCAGTAAATATTCATGAAAAACAGCCGGGTCCGCCTCATAATCTTGGGCTTATTGATTTTGGTACTGGTTATCATCCTTGCTACTTTTGGTTATATTTACCTGGAGAATATGGTATGGCTGGATGCTCTATGGCTGACCGTAGTCAGCATAACTACTGTAGGTTATGGTGATATAGTTCCCAGGACAGGAGGGGGGCGGCTTTTTACCCTCTTTTTGCTATTTGCAGGTATCGGCTTATATACCCATGTGATTACCAATATTGTCATTGCTATTATTGAAGGGCAGTTCAAACAGATAATGGAGCACAGGAAAATGGAAAAGGAAATCAGTAAACTTAAAGACCACGTGCTAATCTGTGGTGGCGGTCATGTAGGTGCGGAAGTAGCCCGCCGCCTGCAAACCGAAAAGATCCCTTTTCTAGTGATTGAAAGGGACGAAACAAGAGCCTCTGAACTTCGCAGTAAAGGGTTTTTAGTGCTCCAGGGAAATGCAACAGAGGATGAGGTTCTGATGAAAGCAAGGGCCTCTGAATGCCGTGCTATAATTGTCGCCCTGCCCGATGATGCCGAAAACCTTTTGGTAACCCTCTCTGTCAGGCAACTTAATCCTGAGGCCAGGGTTATTACCAGGGCTAATGACCCTGGTAATGAAAGCAAGCTCAAACAGGTTGGTGCCGATGGTGTGGTCGCTCTGTCTACTATCGGCGGCCGCAGGATGGCCCTAACAGCTCTAAAACCCGCCAGGGTGGCATTTGTAGATAGTTTTGTACATAGTAATGGGGATCTGGAAATAGAGGAGATATCTTTACCCGCGGCCTCATCCCTGGTCGGCCAGTCGATTGGGCAACTACGCTTGCGATCGGAAATCGGCATTAGTATTCTGGCAATCAAGCGCGCTGACAGGGTTTTGGTCAATCTTTCTGGAGAGGAAAAATTGCATGCCGGGGACGAGTTGATTGTCTTTGGTCCCGAGGAAGGGATGAAAAAGATGGAAGAGCTGATTTAACCCTTCTGTCCGCCACGGGAAAGCCTAAGATGACCTAGATGCCTGTCTGGTTCCGGCTTTTTTTTATCCCGACGGCGAGGTAAAAAAACGCGCTGTGGGGCTCTACATAGCTAACGGGCCGAAGATAGTAGCTGCGCCAGTTCTGCCGCCGACGTCACCGGCGCCTGGCAGGTGAAATTGCGACACAGGTAGAGGGTGGCCTGGCCATTTAACGCTACTTTGTTGGCAGCAGCAGGGATGAGCTGGGTTACTTCCTCACCTGCAGGGCCGCTGGGACGCAACACCAGGACCGCTGCCGGCAGGTAGGCCGCCCGCAGCACCTGGAGCAGGGAACGGGTGTCTCCTGCGGCGCGTTCCCCGGCCAGGATCATTTCGGTTACCGGCCCCAGGCAGAAGTCCAGGGCGCAGAGGTAAAAAGTATAACCCCGGGGATAGGCGGCTACTGTCCCGGCCAGGGCGCGCAGCAGGGAGCGGCCTGCCTCCTCCAGGCTGTCGTCGCCGGTGATGCTGGCCAGGCGCAGCAGGTTCAGGGCCGCTACCGCGTTGCCGGAGGGGAGGGCGCCGTCGTAAACCTCGCGCGGCCGGACCGGTAGCTCCCCGGCGTCGTGGGGGGTGAAATAGTAACCGCCACCTTCATCCCCGAATAGTTGCTGCATCTGCCGCGTCAGGGTCAGGGCCTCCCGCAGGTAATCCAGCTCAAAGGTGGCCTGGTAGAGTTCGATCAGCCCCCAGGTGAAGAAGGCGTAATCGTCCAGGTAGGCCGGGTAGGCCGCCTCACCCTCCCGGTAACGCGCCAGCAGGCGCCCATCGGCATGGCGCAGGTGGGTAAGGATAAACCGCGCCGCCCGGGCGGCTGCCGCGGCATAGGCGGGTTCGTCCAGTACCCAGGCGCCCCGGGCCAGGGCGGCGATCATCAGCCCGTTCCAGGCGGTGAGGATTTTGTCGTCCCGGTGGGGGTGGACCCGTTTTTCGCGGGCGGCGAAGAGCCTGGCGCGGGCAGCTGCCAGGCGTGCCGCGGTCTCCTTAGCAAGACCGGCCAGGGTGCCTGCCACCGCAGTGGTCGTTTGGACTTGCTCCCCGCCGGGCGGCCTGGACGACGCCGGCTGGGTACTGGCATCCGGCGCCGCACTCCAGGGTGAGGCCGGTGAGAGGGGCCTGGCCGGCTCCTGGTGGGTATTAGCGTCGCCTGTGCCGGGGTCAACGTCATTTACCCCGGCCCCATTGCCGCCGCTGTCGCCGGCGAAGAGGGCTTCACCCCGGCCGATCAAATTGGGAATACTCCTCCCCTCGAAATTACCCCCCGCGGTTATATCATAGTAACGGCAGTAAAATTCCCCTTCTGCCAATCCCAGCACTTCCTGGACCTGCTCCGGCGTCCAGAGGTAAAACTTACCCTCCTCGCCTTCGGATTCGGCGTCCTGGGCACTGTAAAACCCTCCCTCCGGGCCGGTCATATCCCGCAGGATATAGGTAAATATCTCGCGGGCGACCCGGCCGTAGCCAGCCTTACCTGTGGCTTGCCGGGCTTCCAGGTAGGCCAGGGCCAGCAGGGCGTTGTCGTAAAGCATTTTTTCAAAGTGGGGCACCAGCCAGCGCCGGTCGGTGGCATA
The DNA here is from genome assembly GCA_002383405.1 of Moorella sp. UBA4076. Taxonomy (GTDB): domain Bacteria; phylum Bacillota; class DSM-521; order Neomoorellales; family Neomoorellaceae; genus Neomoorella. The sequence continues at coordinate 801 of DFYS01000032.1, read as the reverse complement.
GCGGGCAAAACCGAAACCGATGTGGTCATAAATGCCGCCGCAGTACATCGACTGCAGGGTTTTTTCCACCATGGCCAGCGCCGGCGCAACGCGGTATCTCTGCCAGTAACGCAGGAGAAACAACAGCTGGTGGGGGCTGGGGAATTTGGGGGCCGCGCCGAAACCACCGTAATGAGGGTCGAAACCGGCCTGGAGCTGCTGAAAACCCTGCTCCAGGAGCTGCGGCCACGGTTCTCCTGGCTTTCCCGGTTCTACCGCTCCCCCGGGTTCCATCGTTTGCTCCGGCTCACCTGGCTTCCCCGGTTGCGCCGCAGCAAACTGGCCGGCTACGTATTGCAGCAATTCCGTGCCTGAGTTCTCCAGCTCCTGCCGCTGGGTCAGCCATTTCTCGCGGATCAGCTTTAAAACCTCCACCAGTCCGGGGAGGCCCTGGCGCCGGTGTTTGGGGAAATAGGTGCCGGCGTAAAAAGGCTTTTTCTCCGGGGTCAGGAAAACCGTCA
>DFYS01000032.1:0-291 GCA_002383405.1 Moorella sp. UBA4076 | reverse complement strand
GAGGGCGGCCACTTCTTCGTCGCCAAAGGATTCCCGCGCCATGACGTGGCACCAGTGACAGGTAGAATAACCAATGGATAGAAACACCGGCTTATCTTCCTGCCGGGCGCGGGCGAAGGCCTCTTCCCCCCAGGGATACCAATCTACCGGGTTGTAGGCGTGCTGCAGCAGGTAGGGACTCTTTTCCTGGATCAAACGGTTGGGACGGCGTTGGTCTGGCATGGGCTCCCTTCCTTCTCCGGGTTTTCGAGGTTATTTTGCCCGCCCCGTAGCTCAAAAAATCCTTGCCCT
>DFYS01000133.1 GCA_002383405.1 Moorella sp. UBA4076 | reverse complement strand
CCTGCGAAATACCGGTGCTGGTTGATTTCTGGGCCGCCTGGTGCGGGCCCTGCCGCATGATTGCCCCGGCCGTGGACCAGCTGGCGGAAACGGTAAGGTCAAAGTGGCCAAGCTCAATGTGGACGAGTATCCCGCCATACCGTCTCAGTACAGCATTATGAGTATCCCCACCCTGTTGCTGTTTAAAAACGGCCAGGTCGTCTCCCGACTGGTAGGTTACCAGACGAAGGACAAACTGGCCCAGGCGCTGGAGAAAAACCTGTAAGAGCCTGTATCGCAGCCGGTCCTCAAGGTTCAAAGGTTAACCATGGTGCAGAGGTTGCGCACAATAAGTAGCCGAATCAAGCCTGCCGAGGTAATAATTACTCTGGCAGGCTGTTTTTATCATTTTTACCCTAGAATTTCCTCCAGAAGGAACTGGGTGCGCGGAGAGATTCGATGCTGGGGATACACTTCTTCCACTATTTTCAGGGCTTCATTCAAGTTTTTAATACCGATCAGATTCAACAAGAAACGAATATCATCTTCATCCTCTCTTCTGGCAGCCAAACATTTCATGGCGAAAAGGTATTCTGCCGAAGCGGAATATACCCTTAATCCCGGGCGATCAAAGACCATCATCCTTCTTTCATCTTCTTTAACGAGATAACCTTTAACAGCATCATTGAGCCAGGATTGCGGCAAGCCTTGCTCTTCAGCGATCTCTTTTGCTGCCTGGTAAATATCCAGTTTTGGTGCAAAAACAGCATCAACGTCCCTGGTGACACGACGGGCGTCAAAGGCCAGAGCCATGGCCGCGCCGCCAACTACATACATTTCACCTTTAATACCTCTGTTAGCCAGACGGCGCCCCAACATTTCCAGATATCTTTCAATATCTTTTTTGTTCACGAAATCGCCCCCTAACAACGCAAGAATTCTGTCCTGTCGATGAAAATCCCCCTTCTTCGGAAGGCCGCCGGGCTTTCCACCAGGGCCATGGCGTGGAGAGTTTGTGCCGATGTTGGAAACCACCATTGCTTCAGAAAGCGGCAAGGATGGCTGCACCAGTAAGGAACAGGCAAACTATAAGTGTAAGCGAATAATTCGGCCAGGGCCGCAAGATAGGCGTCAAACCTTTCATCTCCGGTGGTGTCCGGTTCTTCTTCAATCATATTCCGGCGCGTTTGGTTGTCAGCCTGGTAAAAATCGTCCATAAAATCGCGAATAGGAATCCACCCATCTTTAATACCTTCATTACGAATCCGTTCTGCTGTCATTTTTAAAGTAAGGGGAATATACTTTTTTCCCAAATCCATTCACCCCCTGCCAATATATACCCATTATACCATATAATTACCTGACATTTCTCTTGGGTGCCTGGCGATTCCGGGATTGCGGCACCGTCTTCATAAGTGCCTTAAGGCATTTGTCCTTAGCTATCATGGCGCCGGCAATTGCTGCGGCAACGGCATGCTGGCTGCTCCCTTTTCACTGCTGCCGCCTGGTGCGCTGATACCAGGCGGCTTTAATTTGGCCTTCGCGGCCGTATTCGGAGGGGTGATAAAACACTTGGCCGCGCAGGTTGTCCGGCAGGTATTGCTGGGCTACCCAGCCGCCGGGATAGTCATGGGGGTATTTGTAGCCCTTGCCGTGGCCGAAGGCAGCCGCGCCGCGGTAGCTGGCGTCGCGCAGGTGTACTGGTACCGGGCCGGCTTTTTCTTTTTCGACGCTGGCCAGAGCGGCGTCAATGGCTTTGATGACCGAGTTGCTCTTGGGGGCCAGGGCGATGTAGAGGGTGGCTTCGGCCAGGATGATGCGCCCTTCCGGCAGGCCTACCCGCTCTACGGCCTGGGCGGCGGCGCTGGCCACTACCAGGGCCTGGGGGTCGGCCAGGCCGACGTCCTCGGCGGCATGGATTAAGAGGCGCCGCGCCAGGAAGGCCGGGTCTTCCCCGGCGTAGATCATCCGTGCCAGCCAGTAAACAGCGGCGTCGGCGTCGGAGCCGCGCATGCTTTTAATCCAGGCGGAGACGCAGTCATAGTGCTGGTCGCCGTCGCGGTCATAAAGGACAGCCCGCTGCTGGATGGCTTCCTCGGCTACTGCCAGGGTGATGATGCGGCGGCCCTTTTCGTCCGGCGGGGTGGTAAGGACGGCGAACTCCAGGGCGTTCAGGGCTACACGGGCGTCGCCGTTGGCCACCTGCGCCAGGTGTTCCAGAGCCTCCGGTTCAACAGTGGCGGTGAAGCGGCCCAGGCCGCGCTCCGGGTCGGCCAGGGCGCGGCGCAACAGGGTCAGGATAACCGCGTCGGATAAAGCCTCCAGGCGGAAGATGCGGGAACGGGAGCGGATGGCCGGGTTAACAGTAAACATGGGGTTTTCCACCGTGGCGCCGATGAGGGTCAGCAGCCCTTCCTCAACGCAGGGCAGGAGGGCGTCCTGGATGTTTTTCGCCCAGCGGTGGATCTCGTCGACGAAGATGACTGTCTTTTGCTGGTAGTATTTTTCCCGTTCGCGGGCGGCGGCAATAACCCGGCGGATGTCGCCGACACCGTCGAGGACGGCATTTAAGGATTCGAAGTGGGCCCTGGTCATACGGGCGATGATCTGCGCCAGGGTGGTCTTGCCGCTTCCCGGCGGGCCCCAGAGGATAATCGAGGTCAGGCTGTCGTTTTCAATGGCGCGGCGCAGCAGGGTGCCGGGTCCGGCGATTTTTTCCTGACCGGCGAACTCGTCCAGGGTGCGCGGCCGCATCCGCACCGCCAGGGGGGCGCCGGTCGCACGGTTTTCAACAGCGGCCTGCTCAAAGAGATCCATTATCGTCACCTCGGTAGAGGATAGCTATTACACTTTATTTGCAACGCTGCTATTTTTATTCTTTTGTTGGTGCCCAGCACTTTAATCTCGGGCGGCTCGCTCCTCAGCAGGTATGCGATTGATGATAGTTTCCATTCTTAAAGACGCTAGCCTAGCAGTTGAGTGCTGGGCGGCATAGGCGTCTATTTATGCCATAACCGGAACAGCTGGCCTGGCACAGTATCTGCCTTTATTTTAACATTTTCTTCGGGGTGTTTAAATTAAAAAGTAACGACGGCACGGTGCTTTGATCACTTTTTGGCAGCCTCCGGATTGGATAGATGCCCGTGCTGCCGGGCAACACTAACAGGGGATAAAATTTCAGGGGCCGTTTATTTTAATTGACATATGACCGCAAGTGAGTATAATGATAGAAGAGGTGATCAAACATTGGCAACTGAAACCAGCGAAACCTGCAATCCAAACACCCGCAGTTCATCAACTAGCGAGGCGAAAAAGCCGGGCTATTTCCCGCTCAACGAGCTCAGCCATATCAAGCACGTCATCGGCGTCATGAGCGGCAAGGGTGGTGTCGGTAAGTCTTCAGTAACCGCCCTGCTGGCTTTAGCCCTGCAAAAAGCCGGCTACCAGGTGGGCATCCTGGATGCCGACATTACCGGTCCCAGCATCCCGCGCCTGTTCGGTGTCCGCCGGTCGCCGGAGAGCACCGGCAACGGCATAATGGCGGCGGCGACGCCAGGCGGTACCCGGATCATGTCTTTGAACCTGCTGTTACCCCACGAAGACGATCCGGTCATCTGGCGCGGCCCCCTCATCAGCAGCGCTGTCAAGCAATTCTGGACCGACGTTATCTGGGGCGACCTGGATTACCTGCTGGTCGATCTGCCGCCGGGAACCGGTGATTCCCCTCTGACGGTGCTCCAGTCTCTGCCTCTGGACGGGCTGGTTATTGTCAGTTCGCCCCAGGAATTGGCGCAGATGGTGGTGCGCAAGGCGGTTAAAATGGCGGAACATATGAACGTTAAGATTCTGGGCCTGGTGGAAAACATGAGCTACGCCGTCTGCCCGGACTGCGGCAAAGAAATCTCTGTCTTCGGTCCCAGCCGCGCTGAAGCAGCAGCGGCTGCAGCCGGCATCCCCCTCCTGGGGATCCTGCCCCTGGATCCGGAGTTCACCGCCTACTGCGATCATGGTCAGGTAGAGGTCTACAGCGGCCCCTTGCTGGACCGGGCACAGGGATTCGTCGCCAGGATAACCGGATGAATTATTAAAGGACTGGAACAGGTTCGTTTGCATAGCTTGTGAATAATAACCGTCATAAGTGCATACTGATTAAGGAATTAAAGCCACCTGTAGTTGAGTGCCGGGCACCTTCCGGGAACCTGTCTCACCCCGGGGCAGTAGCATATTGATGCGCCTGCCGCTTGCGAGCGGCACCAGCAGGCGATGAAAATGGCAGGGTGTGGGACTTCAATCCGGAACCCAGCACTCAATTGTAAGTATAGTAGCCGGGGATAGAAACCATCATGTTCAGGATTATATCAGCAGTTTTAATGTAACTGCTCAGGCTACCTTCTCTAAGCCGCATTAGCGCTGCCTGCCGTCAGGATCACAAACTCGTCCAGCCATATATAGGTTTCCGGGCTTAGGCTGACCGCCAGGCAGGCTGAGCAGACATGTTTTAATTTTAATAAGCCAGGATTGAGTGCTGGGTTCCTACAAACCTCCCACATCTCACCTCTCATCTCTATTTTCAGGGAAGAGCGGATTATTATGTCAGGGCTGAAACAGCGAAGCCCTGACATTTCTTTTCCGGCCTCCTGCACCTCGCTCATAAGTATATTTCTCCCTGCCAGGGATAATTTAAAAGCAGAGTAAAAAAGTCAACTTTGGTATTGACAATACCCGACCGTATTGCTAAGATATTATTGCCGAGGAAATCAGTAGGGATTGGAGGTGGTGGGGTGAAACTCTCGACCCGCGGGGAGTACGGCCTGCGGGCCATGTTTGACCTGGCCCAGCACTACGGTGAAGGCCCGATCCCTATTAAGTGCGTGGCTGAAAGACAGGATATCTCCGAGCACTACCTGGAGCAGCTGGTTGCTGCTTTGCGTAAAGCCGGGCTGGTGAAGAGCGTCCGCGGCGCCCAGGGCGGGTACAGTTTAAGCCGCGCCCCGGAGGAAATTACGGTGGGGGATATTATCCGCGTCCTGGAAGGCCCGATTGCCCCGGTGGACTGCCTCAATGTGGGCGAGGGTGAAGCCTGCGAGCGCGCCGAAACCTGCGTTACCCGGGATATCTGGGAAAAGGTGCGCGACAGCATCAGCGACGTCCTGGACAGTTTTACTCTGGCCGATATGGTCGCCAAAGCCAGTAAAATGCAGCAGAACGACAAATACTACATGTATTATATTTAATCCGCCGGCGTCAACTCCTTAGCGGCGGCGAGCAGGATATAAGGTGCTCACCGAAAAAAGAGCCGGATTCTCCCTGCGAGACCGCCTGTTTTCCCGATTACCAGGGAGGGGAAGCAATTTTATATTGCAGGGTTAAAAAACTTTGAGCTACGCAGGCCACCATCATCTAAGCCGCCGCGACACTGCCTGCCGCCGGGACACAAATCCGTTCAGCCATCATCCAGGCTTCCCGGGCTATTGCTATCAGGCTGACTGCAGGCAGGCTGAGCAGTTACAAAAACTTTACTTTAACGCAGGAAAAGGGTGGATCTAATGCACAGGGTTTACCTTGATCACAGTGCCACCACGCCGGTGCGGCCGGAAGTACTGGCAGCCATGCTGCCCTTTCTTAAGGAGGAAGCCTTTGGCAACCCTTCGACTATCTACAGCTACGGCCGCGAGGCCAAAAAGGCGCTGGACGAAGCGCGGGAAAGGGTGGCCGGCCTCATCGGCGCCCGGCCGGAGGAGATTTTCTTCACCAGCGGCGGGACCGAGGCTGATAACCTGGCCCTGATTGGCACCGCCACCGCCAACGAGAAGAAGGGCCGTCACATTATCACCTCCAGCATCGAGCATCATGCCGGGCTGCATACAGCCCAGTATTTGCAGCGCCACGGTTTTAAAGTCACTTTCCTGCCGGTAACTCCGGCCGGCCTGGTACGGGTGGAGGACGTAGAAGAGGCTATCACCGATGAGACTATTCTCATCAGCGTCATGCATGTCAACAATGAGGTGGGTACCATCCAGCCCATCCAAGCAATCGGCCATCTGGCGCGGGAACGGGGCATCATCTTTCACACCGACGCCGTTCAGAGCGTGGGTAAGCTCCCCGTCAACGTCGATGCACTCCATGTTGACCTGCTCTCAGCCTCGGGCCACAAGATTTACGGGCCCAAGGGCATCGGATGCCTGTATGTCCGCAAAGGGACGAAGATTAATCCCCTTCTCTACGGCGGCGTCCAGGAGCGTAAGCGCCGGCCGGGGACGGAAAACATGCCCGGCATCGTCGGTTTCGGCCGGGCGGCGGAGCTGGCCGGCAAGGAATTGGAGAGCGAAATGGCGCGCCTCAGGGCGTTGCGGGACAGGCTCATTGACGGTTTGATGAGCCGCATCGAGGACGTCCAGCTGAACGGCGACCGGGAGCAGCGGGTGGCTACCAACGCCAATTGCAGCTTCCGCTATGTGGAGGGGGAGTCCCTGCTCCTGAGCCTGGATATGAAGGGCATCTGCGCCTCCAGCGGCTCGGCCTGCACCTCCGGCTCCCTGGACCCCTCCCACGTTTTGCTGGCTATGGGTATCCCCCACGAGGTGGCCCACGGCTCGGTGCGCATGACCCTGGGCCGCGACAACACGGAGACGGACATCGACTACGTCCTGGAAGTCATGCCGGCAATAGTGGACCGTTTGCGCTCGATGTCACCTTTATACAACCGTGCCGCCGGCGACCGGTAACCCGGGTGCCGGACCGTCAGCAGCAGGGGCGTATGATATTCGCAACAGAGTCCCGCGGGGTACCTGGAGCATTTAAGCAGGAATGTTTTAGCCAGTTCCGGCAGGAATCCCGACTTTTGACTGCCTGCCCCGGATATCTGCTGACAGAGTTATTCATGATAGCGAACCGCCGTAAAGCCAAACGGGAGAAATGAGAGGGCAGCAGGCTTCGAACTGAAACCGGCGCCGCCGGTTTCGCCAGGCCTCCCACCTCCAACCTCTCACTTCTCACTTCTCACCTCTCACATCTATCTATGAAGGAGTGGGTTGCATGTATTCCGAGAAGGTCATGGACCATTTTACCAACCCGCGTAATGTAGGGGAGATTGCCAATCCCGACGGTGTCGGTGAAATAGGCAACCCCGTCTGCGGTGATATCATGCGCCTGTATATCCAGGTGGAAGATGGTATTATCAAAGATGTCAAGTTTAAAACCTTTGGCTGTGGTGCTGCCATCGCCACCAGCAGCATGGTGACGGAAATGGTCAAAGGTAAGACCCTGGATGAGGCCATGCAAATAAGCAATAAAGCCGTGGCCGAGGCCCTGGACGGCCTGCCGGCCCAGAAGATGCACTGCTCCAATCTGGCTGCCGGCGCCCTGCATAAAGCCATTGAAGACTACCAGAATAAAAACAAGAAGGCTTCCTGAAAAATACCGGCAGGAGCCTAATCGCTTCTGGCCGGCAATCGGGTGAGATTGGCGGCAACTCAGCAGGTCAGCCTTGACGCCGGCCAGTTGCGGCGGGTTGACANNACAATCGGGCGGGATTGGCGGCAACCGGACCGCAGTAGTTGCTGGTCCCAATATCCCGCATCCCGCCTCTCACTTCCCACTGCTATTATGGGGGTGGCCAAAGCGGCCCGCAAAGAAAAAGTCATGGTAGCCATGAGCGGCGGCGTGGACAGTTCTACAGCCGCCGCTTTGTTAAAGGAAGCCGGCTATGAAGTCACCGGCGTCACCCTGGCCCTGTGGCCTGAGGATACGCCGCCTCCGCCCGGGGAGAGCGGCTGCTGCAGCCTGCAGGCTGTTGATGACGCCCGCCGGGTGGCCGCTATCCTGGACATACCCTACTACGTCCTCAATTTTCGCGACCTTTTTCAACATGAGGTCATAGACTATTTTGTCGCCTCCTATCTGGAGGGAGAGACGCCCAACCCCTGCATCGCCTGCAACCGGCGCATTAAATTCGGGGCTTTGCTTACGAAAGCGCAGGCATTGGGCATGGATTACCTTGCTACCGGCCATTACGCCCGGCGTCACTATGATGCAGAGCGCGGCCGTTACCTGCTGGCCAAAGGTCGCGATAGCAGTAAAGACCAGAGTTACGCCCTCTATACCTTTACCCAGGTGCAGCTTGCCCGTACCCTGCTCCCCCTGGGTGATTACACCAAGGTGGAGGTGCGCCGGATGGCGGCGCGCTATGGCCTGCCGGTGGCGAAGAAAGCCGAGTCCCAGGAGATTTGTTTTATCACTGCGGGGGATTACCGGGACTACCTCCAGGAGAAAGCCGGCGCGGCCATTAAACCCGGCCCCATCCTGGATGTCAGGGGACGAGTGCTGGGCCGCCACCGGGGCCTTCCTTATTATACCATCGGCCAGCGCAAAGGCCTGGGCCTGGCTGTGGGGGAGCCGCTATTTGTCGTCGCCCTGGATACGGAACGCAACGCCGTAATTGTGGGCTCCAGAGAGGACCTGGAACAGCGGGTCCTTTACGCCCGCACCAACAACTACATCCTCTGGCGGGAGCCACCGCCGCAGGCGCGGGTCACGGCCAAAATCCGCTATCGCGCCCCGGAGGCAGCGGCCACCCTGTACCCCCTGGCCGGCGGCCGCGCCCGGCTGGAGTTTGACGCACCCCAGCGGGCCATTACCCCGGGCCAGGCCGTCGTCTACTACCAGGGCGACCTGGTGGCGGGCGGCGGGACTATTGAACAACAAGAAGCATAGCCCCTGCATGGCGGTGGCCTTCCCTGGTTATAATAGAGGAAGGTTATTTTTTATGGTGGAGGTTTTAGCATGCCCAAGGGGAGGGAACTGGTTGGCCTGCCGGTCATCAGCCAGGATCAGGGGGAAGAGCTGGGACGGGTGCAGGATCTCCTCTATGACGAACAGGCAGGCTGCCTTAAAGGCCTGCTCCTGGCCGACGGCGGCTGGCTGCGGCAATCGCAGGTGGTCGATTTTGCCAGGCTGGCGGGCCGGGGACCAAAATCTTTTACCGTGACCGGCGCCGGGGACGTCAGCCATGAGCTGCCGTCCGGGGCGCGCCGCTGGCAGGAGATCAAAGGTTTACGGCTGTT
>DFYS01000068.1 GCA_002383405.1 Moorella sp. UBA4076 | reverse complement strand
GCTCTTTGAACTAAGGCTGCAAATGCGCCTTCCGGGAACCTGCCTCACCCCCGATACAGTAGCATACTGATTCGGTAGATCGCTATTTTCAGGGTAGACACCAAGATAGAAATTCATGCCACCCATATGACACCGGCAGCAGGATGAAAAAGGCATATAAATCATGGGAAGCCGGCCAGCTTCCCATGATTATAGCACTATATCGATCCCTTGCACAACATGGACTACAATACGAACTGCCGCACCGGAAGCCTGTTTGCTGCTCAGGGCTTGGACCCGGGCACCCCGGCGCCGGCCGCTACCCCATCCGCGTTCACTCAATCGCTTTCTTCCGCCAGCTCCTTGCCCCGGCCGCTGAACTGCAGCCACAGGCCCCAGACCACCATGGCTATAGCCAGAACCATAAATACGGCCGCCAGGGGCCGGGTGAAGAAAATCAGCGGCGAACCATCGGAAAGAACCAGGGACTGCTTCAAAGACGTTTCCAGCATCTGGGCCAAAACGGTGGCCAGGACCATGGGCGCCAGGGGGAAGCCCAGCTTGCGCATTAAATAACCCACGACGCCGAAAAGCAGGGCCACCCAGACGTCGAACATCAAATAGCGGACACTGTAGGCACCGATAACCGAAAAAAGAATGATCAGCGGGCCTAAAATGGGAAAAGGAATTAAGGCAATTCGCGCCCACAACCCCACCAGAGGCAGGTTCAGGACCAGCAGGATCACATTGCCCAGATACATACTGGCGATAACCGCCCAAACCAGGTCCGGGTTTTCCTTGAAGAGCATCGGGCCTGGTTGCAGCCCGTACATCATAAACCCGCCCAGAAGGACGGCCAGGGCCGGGCCGGAAGGAATACCAAAGGAAAACAGGGGTACAAAGCCGCCGCTGCAGGTGGCGTTGTTCGCCCCTTCCGCCGCCGCCACCCCTTCGATAGCACCGTGGCCAAAGAGGTGGGGTCGTTTGGATACCTTTTTCTCGGCGTCATAAGCAATAAAGGTAGTCACTGCCGGGCTGCATCCGGGTAAGAGGCCCAGGAAAAAACCGATGACGGACGAGCGCAGCATAGCACCCCAGCTGTGTTGCAGGTCTTCTTTGGTCGGCAGCCAATCGCGGATTTTATTCTCATAGATGGAAGCTACTGCGCGTTCAATGTTGACCAGCACTTCGCCGATGGCAAAAAGGCCGATGATGACGCTGATAAAGTTGACCCCGGCCATCAGAGAAACCGTGCCGAAGGTCAAACGCGCTTCGCCGGTCAGGGGATCGAGGCCCATCATGGATACCAGCAGGCCGAGGGCCATAGCGATCAGTCCCTTCAGGAGGGCGCGGCCGGAAAGGCTGATCACCAGGGTCAGGGCCATAAACATCAGGGCGAAATACTCCGGCGGGCCGAAGGCCAGGGCGACGCCGGCCAGCAAAGGGGCAAAGAAAGTCAGGCCTACCAGGCTTAACGTCCCGGCCACAAAGGAAGAAATAGCGGAAATCCCCAGGGCAGGACCACCCCGGCCCTGCCGCGCCAGCTGGTAGCCGTCCATGGCCGTTGGTACTGAAGAGGCTTCACCGGGGATATTGACGACGATGGCCGTCGTCGAGCCACCGTACATAGCGCCGTAATAAATGGCCGCCATCATGATGATGGCCGGCATCGGCGGCAGGACGGTCGTCAGAGGCAGCAGAATGGCTATGGCCGAGGTAGGGCCGATACCCGGTAATACTCCCACCAGAGTACCCACCAGGCTGCCGACCAGAGCATAAACCAGGTTCATGGGTGTAAGGGCCTGAGAGAAGCCGTGCAGTAATAAACTCCAGGAAAAGGACATAATTTTTACCTCCTACCAGCCGAAGGGACCGGTCGGAAAAGATAATCCCAGAAATTGGATGAAAAGGAAATAGATAATTACGGCCGTAACCAGGGAGAAAAGGATAATGAACAAAGGATGATAATGCCCCAGATACCAGATTAAAAAGGCCAGCATGATAAAACTGGTCAGGGTAAAACCCAGGGTTTCAATGAGCAACAGGTAAGCAGTCATGGTAACCAGGGCGATTAAGATGCGCTTCCATCCTTCCCGGCCGGGCCAGTCCACCGGTTTCTCTTCACCCCGGTAGCGCCAGCCGCCCCAGAACAACGCCAGACCGGCTACCATAATAACCAGGCTTAAAAAATAGGGCAGGGTACGGGGGTGCAGATGCTCCCCCGTAACCCCGGCGATATTGAGTGAAGCAAACAGGGACACTAAACCCAGGGCTGCCAGAAAAACGCCGCTGGCCATATCCGCTGTCCGTTGGGTACGCATAGGTTTTTCTCCTCTCTCGCCGCTGCGGATGTGCCACCGCCTTCAGGTGTAAGCTGTTGATCCCGATGACCAATCTTTGTTACCCTATTTATTTCAGGCCGGCGGTAATCTCCTTATAGATGCCGGTCATCTTCTCGATATAAGCCTTGGATTCCTCGTGCCCCATGGCTATGGGGACAAAGCCCTCTTTCTTCATTTGCGCCTGGATATCAGGATTCCTGGCGATCTCCAGGAAAGCTGCCTCCAGCTTCTCGATAACATTGGCCGGCGTGCCCGGTGGCACCGCTATCCCCCGGTCAATAGACTCGACCAGATCAATACCCTTTTCTTTAAAAGTCGGGGCATCGGGGAAGGACTCAAAACGTTCGTTGCCGGCAAAGGCCAGCAGGCGAATATTATCCTTCTGTTTGACCAGGTCATCGGAGTTGGCAAACACCGCGTCTACATGGCCGCCCAGGAAGGCTGTCATCTGGGGGGCGGAACCGGTAAAGGGCACATATTTAAACTTGGTGCCCGTCAGATTCTCCAGCCGTAAGGTTCCCATCTGGTGGCCGGAAAAGGTGCCGGAGCCGCCGATGGCGATGGCCCCGGACTTTTGTTTAGCGGCATTGAGGAAGTCGTCCAGGGTCTTATAGGGACTGTCCTTTAAGACCGCCAGCCCCAGGGGGGTGGATTGGAACATGGCCACCGGTACGATCTGTTCGGTCGTGTAACCCGTAGACTGCTGCAGGGGCTGCAGGATTATATGGGGTACGTTGATACCGCAGATCAGATAACCATCGGGCTTGGACCGTACCAGCTCGCTCCAGCCGACAGCGCCGCCGCCACCGACTTTATAGTCGATCAATACCTTCTGCCCCAGGGCTTTTTCCAGCAGGGGCTGCTGCCGCCGGGCCTCCCGGTCGGACTGGCCGCCCGGATCAAAGGTAACAAGATAGTTGATCTGTTTCTCCGGATACTTGTCCTCTGCCTGTTGGGGCTGCGATTTGCCGCACCCGGATACCAGCAGGAAGGTGGCAGCGACAACTAACGTCAACAGAGTTACCAGATGCCAGGCTCGCTTGCGCATAATTCATATTCCTCCCCTAAGTTTTGTTGCCTTTGGCTTTCCTTATCCCAGCCCCGATTGCACTTCCTTATCTTGAAACCGACCCGCTCCACCCTGTAACCTGCAAACCCTTTATCTCACTCCCTTCCTGGGTGGATAGCAGATTATCAAAGTATGTGAACCTGTTCTCCAGACCTTAAGATAAACAACTACAAATAAAGGTAACTGCTCAGGCCACTGCCATTCTCAAGTCGCTTCAGGCGCTAGTTTGCTGTCAGGACACGGACCCGCAAATCCATTGTATGGGCTTCCTGGACCATTGTTATCAAGATGAGCGCTGGCCGGCTGAGCAGTTACAAATAAAGTATATGGTTCTCCTGCAACAACCTGTTCGCTATCTTTCTGGTAGCGGAAGCCTATTGCTTCAGGCCCGAAAATCAGCGACAACCCGCAAGAGGCTTATTGCAGCAGAATCAGTATATGCCTTTACCTGCCGGAAAAGTCGCCGGAAAATTCCCTATCCTACCCTGAAAATAGCGTTCTGCTGCTACTGTATCAGGGGTGAGGCAGGTTCCCTTCAGG
>DFYS01000045.1:25761-26346 GCA_002383405.1 Moorella sp. UBA4076 | reverse complement strand
CGGTTTTCAGTTTCTCTATCTGAACTATTATAGTAGTGTATAACTATAAACATGATGGTTTCTAAACCAGGACGGACCCCCGCGGGCACTTCACGATTACTTGATATAACCCTGAACATGATGGTTTTTAAACTTATGGCCCCTGATTTGACAGGGGAGTGCTGGGAAATCTGCCTCACTCCCCAATACAACGAAGTAAATATCGCGGGAAGTATTATATTCAGCAGGAGGATTGGCAAAAATGGCGAACTTATATGTTAAGAAGCTGGCAGGCCGGAGCGGGCGGCAGCTGGCTTATCGTCTGGCCTATGGCTGCGATCTGCTGGAGGCGTTGCAGGGTATTGTTGTAGAAGAAGATGTACGTTTCGGGTCCATTAACTTTCTCGGCAGTGTGCTCAAAGCTAAATTGGGGTACTTTTTAGCCGGCGAAAAGCGATTTATTACCATGGAACAGGAGCGGATGATGGAGATTCTAAGCGGCATGGGTAATGTTTCCCTGAAAGACGGCCAACCATTCATCCATGCCCACGTGACCCTGCTGGACCAGGAGGGCCAGGTGCACGGCGGCCACCTTTTACCGGGAAC
>DFYS01000045.1:0-25726 GCA_002383405.1 Moorella sp. UBA4076 | reverse complement strand
GGATAAATGCTGATACCGGTGAAGATTAAACAGCTGGTCCTGGATCAAACCCTGAGCCCGGTAGTGCTGCTGAGTGACCAGGAAGAAACCCAGGTACTCCCCATCTGGGTAGGTCCTTTTGAAGCCCAGGCTATTGCCCTGGCCCTGCAGGGTATCCTGACACCGCGCCCCCTGACCCATGATCTAATCCATTCCCTCTGTGAAAACCTGGGAGCGGAGATCAAGAGGGTTCTGGTCCAGGATATCAGGGATGGAACCTATTATGCTGAACTCTACCTGCGGCAGGGGGAGAAAGAGATAGTAATCGATGCCCGGCCCAGCGACGCCATCGCTCTGGCCCTGCGGGCCAATGCTCCCCTCTATATCAACGAAAAAGTAGCCGCCTATACTTTAAACATTGAAGACCTGGTGAGCGAAGATCAGGCCGAGGAGCTGCAGCAAATGCTGGCCGATAATAAACCTGAGGATGACAAAAAGCACCTGCACTAAACCGGCTCCCTGTCCCGGCCCCATCCCAGGGCCGGGATTATTTGTAGCCCGGACTGTGGACAGGTATAATAGTAAGTAACATGGAGGTTTAAGTTTTGGCGGCGCCAGGAAAAACCTTTAAGATTATCACTTACGGCTGCCAGATGAACCAGCGCGACAGCGAGATGATGGCCGACCTCCTGCAGGCAGCAGGCTACGAGCCGGTTGCCGACCTTGAGGATGCGGGGGTTATTATCCTCGACACCTGTTGCGTACGCGAAAAGGCCGAAAACAAAGTCTACGGCAAACTGGGGCAAATAGAGAGATTCAAAAGCGCCAACCAGGACCTGATTATCGCTGTCGCCGGGTGCATGGTCCAGCAGCCCGGGATGGCGGCCAGGATCCGCCAGCAGGCCCCTTATGTCGACCTGCTCCTGGGCACACATAACCTGCACGAATTGCCCCGCTTGCTGGCCGCGGTCAAAGAATTGCATCAACCGCAGGTGGCTGTCCCCACCGAAGAAGGCCCGCTGGCGGAAGATTTACCGCAGCGCCGTGCCCGCGGCGCGCGGGCCTTTGTAACCATTACTTACGGGTGCAATAATTATTGTACCTACTGTATAGTCCCTTATGTCCGGGGTCGGGAAAGAAGCCGCCGTCCCGAAGCTATATTAAAAGAAGTTGCGGACCTGGTCTCCCAGGGGGTAATCGAAATAACCCTGCTGGGGCAGAACGTTAATTCTTATGGCCATGACCTGGGGGAAGCGACCACTTTCGCCGGCCTGTTAACCCGGGTTAACGCCGTGCAGGGCCTGCAGCGCCTGCGCTATATTACTTCCCACCCCGGCGATTTCACCCCCGCGCTGGTAGCGACTATCAGCCGCTTGGACAGGGTGTGCGAGCATGTCCACCTGCCGGTTCAGGCCGGCAGCAACCGCATCCTGGAACTGATGCACCGTGGTTATACCAGGGAGCACTACCTGGACCTGGTGGCCTCTTTGCGCGCCCGTATTCCCGGTATCAGCCTGACCACCGACCTGATTGTCGGTTTTCCCGGGGAAACGGAAGCGGATTTCCTGGCTACCCTGGACCTGGTGGCAGAAGTGCAGTTTGATAATGCCTTTACCTTCATGTATTCACCGCGGCAGGGGACGGTAGCTGCCACCCTGCCCGGCCAGCTGCCTCTGGCGGTGAAAAAGGAGCGCCTGCAGCGGCTGATGGCAGTCCAGAACCGCATCAGCCTTACGAAAAACGAATCGATGGTAGGGCAGGTGGTGGAGGTACTGGTGGAGGGACCGAGCAAAACGGACCCAGCCCGGGTAAGCGGGCGTACCCGGACCAACAAGCTGGTGATCTTTCCGGGTGACGCAAGCCTGACGGGCCGCTTGGTTAATGTCCGGGTGACGCAGGCGCAGACATGGCTATTGAAGGGGGAAAGCAGCCATGGCTGAGAAGCAGGCTCCGACCCCGATGATGACCCAGTACCGCCAGATCAAATCCCGCCACCCCGATGCNNCTGGTGTTAACCTCACGCGGCGGCCGGGAAGCGGCGCCGATGTGCGGGGTTCCCTATCACGCCGCCGACGGTTACCTGGCGCGCCTGATCGCCAGGGGTTATAAAGTGGCTATCTGTGAACAGGTGGAGGACCCCCGCCAGGCGAAAGGCCTGGTACGGCGGGAGGTCATCCGGGTGGTTACCCCGGGAACTATTATTGATGCCAGAGCCCTGCCGGATGACAGCAATAACTACCTGGCGGCAATAGTAAAAGATGGCAGTAACTTCGGCCTGGCCTGGGCTGATGCCTCGACCGGTGAGTTTCAATTCACCCTTTGCCCGGGCCGGGAAGAACTTCTGGACGAGCTGGTGCGTTTGCTGCCGGCCGAATACCTGTTGCCCACCGAACTGGCCGCGGACACGTCCTTTTGCCGGCAGCTGCAGCTTTATACCCGCGGCGTGGTTACCAGCCGGGTACCGGCGTCTAACCCGGAAACAGCACGGCAGCTGCTCGCCGAGCACTTCGGTAAAGATGCCCTGGCGGGGGTGGAGTTACCACCGCCGGCTGCTATTGCCACGGCCATGATTCTCGCCTTCCTTCAGGCTACCCAGCGCAGCTCCCTGGCTCACATGGACAACCCGCGGGCGGCCGCAACGGCGGCGCGGATGCTTCTTGATCAGGCCACCCGGCGCAACCTGGAGCTGGTGACCTGCGGCCGCGAACAAAAGCGGGAAGGTACTTTATTATGGGTCCTGGATAAAACCATCACCGCCATGGGGGCGCGTACCCTGAGGCGCTGGTTGGAGCAGCCCCTGGTGGATGTCGGCGATATCAAAGCCCGCCAGGAAGCTGCAGCCGAGCTGGTGGATGGCTTCATCCTGCGCCAGGAGCTGCGCGCGAGCCTGCAGTCTGTACGCGACCTGGAGCGCCTGGCCGGCCGGGTAGCCCTTGGGACAGCCGGCGGGCGGGATCTGAAGTCGCTGCAAAGCTCACTGACCGTGGTGCCGTCAGTTTTAGAGTTCCTGGCCGGCGTGCAGGCGGTTTTTTTGCTGCAAATAAAGGAGCAGTTGGACCCCCTTGCTGAGCTGGCCGACCTCCTGGGCCGGGCCATCGTCGATGACCCGCCGGGGAGCACCCATGAAGGCGGTTTAATCCGGCCCGGCTTTAACGCTGAAGTCGATGGCCTGCGCCAGGCAGCCGGCCATGGCCGCGAATGGATCGCCGGCCTGGAAGCCGAGGAACGAGAACGGACGGGGATCAAATCCCTCAAAGTAGGATACAACCGGGTTTTTGGTTATTACATCGAGGTGACCCGCCCCAACCTCCCCCAGGTACCGGCTGATTATGAACGCAAACAAACCCTGGCCAATGCCGAACGGTTTGTTACGGCACGCCTCCAGGAATTAGAACGTCAGGTGCTGGGCGCCGAAGAGCGACTGGTGGAGCTGGAGTATGAGCTGTTTCAAACTCTCCGGGAAGAGGTGCTCGCAGTCCTGCCCCGCATTCAGCGTACAGCCCGCGCCCTGGGGATCCTGGATGCCCTTCTTTCTTTGGCCACCGTAGCCGTGGATAATAATTACACCTGTCCCCTGGTGGACAACAGCCCGATTATCCATATTGAACAGGGCCGCCATCCGGTCGTTGAGCGGGTGGGAAGCCCGGGTGCCTTTGTGCCCAACGATACCTACCTGGACGATGGGGAACAGCGCGTCCATATTATCACCGGACCCAATATGGCCGGCAAATCAACCTATATCCGCCAGGTGGCGCTGATAGTGCTCCTGGCCCAGATCGGCAGCTTTGTTCCCGCCCGCCGGGCGCGGGTGGGGGTGGTGGACCGCATCTTTACCCGCGTCGGTGCAGCCGACGATCTTTTCGCCGGTATGAGCACTTTTATGGTAGAGATGCAGGAAGTAGCCGCTATCCTGCGCCATGCTACCCGCCGCAGCCTGGTCATCCTGGACGAAGTCGGGCGCGGGACAAGCACCGCTGATGGTTTGAGCATCGCCAGGGCGGTCACGGAGTACCTGCATGATACTGTCGGCGCCCGTACCCTTTTTGCCACCCATTACCACGAACTGGTGACCCTGGCCGACAGGCTCGCCGGGGTGGAGAATTACTGCGTGGCCGTACGTGAGGAAGGAGAGGATATCACCTTCCTGCGGACCATTGTTGCCGGGAGTACAGATAAAAGCTACGGCATCCATGTCGCCCGCCTGGCCGGGCTGCCGGCGCCGGTCTTGGAGAGGGCGCAGGAGCTTTTAGAGCAGCAACCCGGCGGGGAGAGGCAGCCGGTACCTAAAGTAAGGCAAATCGCCTCGATCAATAGCAGCGAAAGACAGGTGCTGGAGGAACTGGCCGGGTTGCATCTGATGGCGGCCACACCCCTGGAGGTTATGGAACGAGTTTTCCGCTGGCAGCGGCAGCTGCAACAGCGGCCGGAGATCATATCGGTGAGCAGGAGGTGATCCTTTGACCGGTAAGTCTGAACCCGGGGTGGGCGTTGATGCCACGGGCAGGGTATCAACGCCGGCCGCCATCGCCAGGATAGGCCCCCATCCTGCCGGGCAACACCAGCAGGAGGCTGTAAACGGCAGCGGGGCAAACTTCAATCAGGAACCGGCGCCGCCAGCTCCCGCGGCGATTCCGACCCCCGAATTGCAACTCCCGCCATCTACTGCAAGGATAGCCGTCCTCGATGCGCTTACCGCCAGCCAGATCGCCGCCGGAGAGGTAGTCGAAAGGCCGGCCTCGGTAGTCAAAGAATTGGCGGAGAACTCTTTGGACGCCGGCGCCCGCCATATTATTGTTGAAATTACCAATGGCGGTCTGACCTCGATCCGCGTCCGCGATGACGGTTGCGGGATCAGCTATGAAGATGCCCCGCTGGCGTTTGCCAGCCATGCTACCAGTAAAATCCGCCGGGCCAGCGACCTGGTACAGATTACGACGCTGGGTTTCCGGGGTGAAGCCCTGCCCAGTATTGCTTCCGTAGCGCGGGTCGAGATGGATACCCGCCCCGCCAACGAGATGGTTGGTACCAGGATCAGGATTGCCGGGGGTGGCGAGCCGGAGATTGCGGCCGCCGGTTGCCCGCCGGGCACCACGGTGACGGTGACCGATTTGTTTTATAATACCCCGGCCAGGCGGCAATACCTGAGAAAACCGGCTACTGAAGCCCGCGCGATTACGGCCGCCGTGGAAAAGCTGGCCCTGGCCCACCCGGAAGCAGCCTTTAATCTGTACATGGATGCGCGACGGCTGCTGGTTACCCCGGGCAATGGTGATTTGCAGGCGGTGGTAGCCGCCCTTTTCGGCCTGGAAACGGGCCGGGCGCTGCTGCCCCTGGCCGGGGCAGGTGACGGCTGGACCCTTAAGGGTTTTGTGGCCCCGCCATGGTTACACCGGGCCGGTCGTAACCAGCAGGTTTTAACTGTCAACGGCCGCTATATCTATAACTATGTTCTGACGCGGGCGGTAGAGGAGTGTTATCGGGCCGTTATTCCCAATGGCCGCCACCCGGTATTCATCCTGCAGCTGGCCATCGACCCCCGCCTGGTGGATGTCAATGTCCACCCGGCCAAACTGGAGGTCCGTTTCCAGCAGGAGTATGATCTGGCACGCCGGGTAGCCGCTCTGGTCAACAGGAGCCTGCATACCGCCGCAGCAGTAGCGGCGGCTGTTGAGAAGCTGCCGGAAGGGAAAAGGCTGCCGGAGGATAAGCAGCAGCAATATGCTGCGCCCGGGACATCCGGGCACCAGGAAAATTTCCGCTTCCAGGGAAAGGAAGAAGCAGCCCGTTCCTGGGGAGAATATATCCTGAGGGAGAAGTACGCAGCGGCAAGCGCTTCCCTGCCGCAAGCCGGGGTAAACGCTCATCCTGCCCCGGAGGCAGTAGTTCCCGGTGCCGCGATTAGCAGCGCCGTTACTGCGGCAGCGGCGGCTGCGGAAACAGGCGCTGAGCAAATCCTGCCGCCCCTGCGGGCGATAGGCCAGCTGTGGCACAGCTATATCCTGGCTGAAGGTGAGGACGGCCTTTATATCATCGATCAGCATGCCGCCCATGAGCGTTGTCGTTTTGCCCGCCTCCAGGCAGATAGCAATAGCAGCGGCAGCTGGCCGGCGCAAATGCTGGAGCCCCCCCTGACCCTGCACCCGGGCCCGTCCCTGGCCATGCAGATGCTGGACCAGATTAGCACCCTGCGGGATCTGGGTTTCACACTGGAAGCCTTTGGCGCCGGCTCCTTTTTATTGCGTTCCGTCCCGCTGGGAGTAACGCCGGGCCAGGAAAGGGAGGTGCTGGAGGATTTCCTGTCCGAGAACAACCTGCCATCACCGGAAAGATTGTTAAAGCTCCTGGCCTGCCACGGAGCCATTAAAGCCGGCGACCCTTTGAGCAGTGCCGAGATGCAGGGGCTTTTGGAAGCAATGCGGGCAACCAGCCATCCCTATACCTGCCCCCACGGCCGGCCGGCGGTGGTACGCCTGGACGCGGCGACGATAGCCCGTTATTTTCACCGTCCAGTAAAATGAGATGGGGAGAATGAGACATGGAGAAGAGTTATGGACGCTGCTAACAATCAGCAACAGCCCCTGGCGGCAATCGTCGGTCCCACCGCTGCCGGCAAATCGGCTATAGCCCTGCGGGTAGCGGCGCGGCTGCAGGCGGAAATAGTATCCGCCGATTCCGCCCAGGTTTACCGGGGCATGGATATTGGTACCGCTAAATTGCCGCCGGCGGCAAGGGTAAGCCCGGCGGGAGTGCCGGTAGCCCACTATCTGCTGGATGTTGTCAACCCGGATGAACCCTTCAGTGTCGCTGATTACCAGAAGATGGCGCGGGAAACAATTGCCGCCATCCGGCAGCGGGGCCGCCTGCCCCTGCTGGTGGGGGGGACAGGCCTCTATTTTCAGGCCGTCGTTGATCCCTATCTCTTTACCCCGGCACCGGGAGATAAAAAAATCCGCCAGCAGCTGGAGGTACTGGCGCGGCAGCGCGGCAACGAATACCTTTACGAACAGCTGCAAAAGGTGGATGCGGCAGCGGCGCTGCGCATTCACCCCCACGACCGCCGCCGCCTGATACGCGCTCTGGAGGTTTACACCATGACCGGCCGGCCAATCTCGGCTGCTGTCACGTGGCGGCGACAGCAGCAGGCACCCTACCATCTGGCGGCCGTGGCCCTGACCATGACCAGGCCGTTATTGTACCGCCGCATTGAAGCCCGCGTCGATGCTATGATTGAGGAGGGACTGGTGGAAGAAATCCGCGCTCTCCTGGCGCGGTACGATTACCGCCTGCCGGCCCTCCAGGCCCTCGGATATAGAGAAATCGGCGCTTACCTGCGCGGCGAGGCGGGCTGGGAAGAAGCCGTTGCCCTGCTGAAGCGCAATACCCGGCGGCTGGCCAAGAGGCAGCTGACCTGGTTTAAGCGGGATGAACGCTTGCGATGGTGGGAGGTGGATCCCGAGAGGATAGAGGAAATATCTGTAGAGATTGCTAATTATCTTGCCGGAGAGTTGATATTCAGGTAAAATAGGGTTATACTAAACAAAAAATACCAACCTGGAGGGTACAAAATGAATAAAACACAAGGGAACCTGCAGGACTTATTTTTAAACGTGCTGCGCCGGGATAATACCCCCGTCACCATTTACCTTATCAACGGTTTTCAGTTGAAAGGAGTAGTCCGGGGTTTTGATAATTTTACCGTAATCCTGGATGCCGATGGCAAGCAGCAAATGATTTACAAGCATGCCATATCCACCATCATGCCCTTCCGACCGGTAAATCTGATGGCTGAAAGTAAAAACGAGGATAAGTCATAGACCCTACGCCTGCAGGCGGGGGCATCCGCCATCCATCCCCGACCCCGACCAGGGGATTCTAGTATAATCCCGCCTTCCTGGTACCAAACTAGGAGCAGGGAGGGATGTTGCATGCCTGGTCCCCAGGTGAAGTGCAAAGTAAATACCTGTAACCACTGGATGAACGGCGACCTCTGCGCAGCCGGCAATATTGACATCATGCACGAGGAAGAGGGCCGCATGGCCCAGAATCCCGAGCAGACCCAGTGCAAGACCTTTTATGCCCGCCGGGGTCTGGCCAATTTTCTGGGCTCCCTGGATAATGTAAACTGGAGCGGCCTGTTAAGCAATACATTGCTGCCGGGTGGAGAACTCAATCCTGCGGTTACCTGCATCGTTAACAGCTGTAGTTACTGGGCCGAGGGAAACCACTGTCAGGCGGAGAAGATCGTTGTGGTGGGTGCCAACGCCGACGAATGCCAGGATACCAATTGCTTTACTTTTCAGCGCCAGAGTTAAAACCAGGGTTCAAAAAGGAAAGAAGTAGCAGGGCCGGTAATACCGGCCTTTTTGCTTACCCGGCCGGGAGGTGCGTATAAATTAGATATAGGGAGCAGGGGAGGGCGGTCGCAATGCAGGTGAAATTTAGCAGCGGCAGCAGTAAAGGCAGCAGCAGGTCGTTGATGCGCCCCCTCCAGCGCGAGCGGGGTAACGGGGAGGACGAACTGGCCGGCCGGCGCCGGATAGATGCCGTCATAGCCGAGCTGGAGAAAATGATCGGCCTGGAGAACGTAAAGAGTTTGATCAAGGAATTACGGGCCTTTGTCGAGATCCAGCGGCGGCGCCAGCGCGAAGGGCTGGTGAATAGCGCCAGCACCCTGCATATGATCTTTAAGGGTAACCCGGGGACAGGCAAAAGCACCGTCGCGCGGCTGATGGGGCGGCTGTTTAAAGAACTGGGTATCCTTTCCCAGGGGCACCTGGTAGAAGTAGAGCGTGCCGACCTGGTGGGTGAGTACATCGGCCATACGGCTCATAAAGCCCGGGAACAGCTGAAGAAGGCTTTAGGGGGCATCCTTTTTATCGACGAGGCCTATTCCCTGGCCCGCGGCGGCGAGAAGGATTTCGGCCGCGAGGCTATCGACGTTCTGGTGAAGGGGATGGAGGATTATCGCGATAACCTGATCCTGATCCTGGCCGGTTATAAAGACGAAATGGATTATTTCCTGGAAACGAACCCCGGCCTGCGTTCCCGCTTTCCCATCCAGCTGGAGTTTCCTGATTATACCGTGGCTGAGCTGCTGGCTATTGCCCGGCTGATGCTGGAAGAAAAACAGTATTACCTTGCCCCGCCGGCAGCGGCAGAGCTGGAAAAGATCCTGCGCCGCGAGGTGCTCTGCGGCCACCGTTATAACGGCAACGCCCGTCTGGTCCGCAATATCATCGAAAGGGCTATCCGCCGCCAGGCCCTGCGGCTGGTGAACAAAAAAAACCTCAGCCGCCAGGATTTGATGAGCATCGAAAAGGAGGACCTGGTACGGCCAACCCTGCCGGCCGCGGCCAGGGAAATTGACGCCGANNTTTTCCCGGTGGCTCCATGGCTGGTGGAGAAGCTGGCCGAGGCGGAAGACAGGAGCCGGGAAGCGATAGCAGCTGTCAATGCCGTCAGCGCCCGCAATCATATCAAGGTTTTGCGGTCGTTTCAGCAGCAGGGGGTTAATGAATATCACTTTCAAGATTCGACAGGCTATGGCTACAGCGATGCGGGGCGGGCCACCCTGGAAAGGGTTTTCGCCGCCATCTTCGGCGGCGAGGCGGCCCTGGTCCGGCCCCAGATCGTCTCCGGTACCCATGCCCTGATCCTGGGCTTGAGCGCGATACTGCGACCCGGGGACACCCTGTTGTCCGCCTGTGGTCGCCCCTATGACACCCTGGCGACGGCCATCGGCCTGGGGCCCCACGTGGCCGGCAGCCTGAGGGAATGGGAGATCAAATACGCCGAAACAGGCCTGGATCAGGATGGCCGCCCCGACCTGAACGCACTGGCTGAAAAAGCAGGCTCTTTAAGGCCGCGCCTGTGCCTTATTCAGCGATCCCGCGGTTATAGCCTGCGGCCTTCCCTGGGAGTAGCCGAGCTGGCGCGGCTGATCCGTATTGTTAAAAATGTAAACAGTGAAACCATATGTATGGTTGACAATTGCTATGGCGAGCTGGTAGAGGAGCATGAACCAGGGGAGATAGGAGCCGACCTGGTGGCCGGTTCGCTGATCAAAAACCCGGGCGGCGGCCTGGCACCGGACGGCGGTTATATAGTGGGACGCAGGGAGCTGATCGAACAGGTGGCGGCCCGCCTGACCGCACCGGGTCTGGGAGGCGAGCTGGGCGCCTTTACCGGTAAACGTCTTTATTTTCAGGGTCTATACCTGGCTCCCCTGGTAGTCAGGGAGGCCCTCACCGGGGCCATTATCGCGGCCGCCTTTTTCCAGGCCTTAGGATTCGCTGTCACGCCCCTGCCGGAGGAAAAGCGCCGCGATATCGTTCAAGCTATTATCCTGGAGAAGCGGGACCTACTGCTGGCCTTTTGCCAGGGACTGCAAAAGGGATGCCCCGTAGAGGCGAAGACAATCCCCGAGCCGGCGCCGCTGCCCGGATATGAAGACCAGGTGATTATGGCCGGAGGCACCTTTATCCAGGGGTCTTCCATCGAGGTAAGCGCCGATGCTCCCTTAAGGCCGCCTTATGCCGTCTTTTTCCAGGGCGGCCAGTCCTATCCCTATACCCGCGTAGCCCTGCTCATGGCGGCTGCAGAAATGGCCAATCGGGGCCTGCTTCAGGAAAGGCGGCGGTAAAGGCCGACAACTTTACCCAGGATGGTAACTTCCCGGACCCGGATCGGCTGCAGGCGGCTGTTAGCCGGGATCAGTTCAATATAATCTTCATGGCGCTGGAAGTACTTGACCGTTGCTTCGTCGTCGAAAAGGGCAACCACGATATCGCCGTTTTCGGCGCTGTCCTGGGGCCGGACAATGAGGTAGTCGCCCTCGATGATGCCGGCTTCAATCATGCTGACTCCCTGGACCTGGAGCATGAAGGCCTCTTCACTGCCGGCCATATCCTGGGGCAGGGGATAGACATCTTCGATGTTTTCCACCGCCAGGATGGGCTGCCCGGCGGCAATTTTCCCCAGCAACGGCACCGAAACCATCTTTCTGGAGGAGCGCCTGGCGGGGGAGGGGGTCAGGATTTCGATGGCTCGCGAGCGGGTAGGATCGCGGCGGATATACCCTTTTTTTTCTAAACGGTTTAAATGGCCATGGACGGTGGAGCTGGAACGCAGGCCGGTAGCCTGGCAGATATCGCGCACTGTGGGCGGGTAGCTGTGAACATCAATAAAGTGGTGGATATAATTGAGGACCATTTCCTGCCTGGGTGTCAAATCCTGAGGCATGCTTAAACCCTCCCGGTAGTATTTTTGATAACTCTATCTTAGCATATTTTTTTCCGGTAAACAAGCGTTCGTTAAAGGGAAAATGAAATATTTTCTAATTTTTTTCCGGGGGATTTCTGTGCGGGTGTTTATTATGTATGCAATGATGCTTTTAAGGATAGATTAGCTCCAGTAAGGGTACAGCCGGGGGGAGGTTAACCGCCAGGAAGCCTGGCCGTAAAAACGCGGTTCGGGCTTAAAGAGAACTTCCTATAATAATTATTATGTAAACTAAACGAGGGAACAAGAAGCCCCTCCGGGATAAAGCTGAGGCCCCGTTTTACTTCCATGGTAAAAAGGTAAAAAAACCGGTCCCGAAGTACAGGTTATTTATCATCTCGCATGGCCAACCCCTGGGCAATCACCGATTGCACCGCCGGGCTACATCAGGTTCCAGCCGGTTTTTTGGTAAGGCAAGTCGTGACCGGCATTGGCACCTGTATGCGCGCGGATATCCTTTAAGTTATGGCAGCATTGTCTGGTTGCTATATGATTGAGTATCTCGATATCGGTAACGTTATTACAGTAACAGATTATCCGGGTTATCCGGGGCGATTTTTCTTTAAACCATACCGGTACGCGGAGGTGCTCTTTATTGAAGGTGCCGCCGTCATCACTGTAGTAGACTACATGACATGATGGCGTGAGACATAGATTATAGGCGATGTCCCTTATAAGAGCTGCGGCTTCCGCATTAAGTAAACTAGCCACTGCTATTCCCGCTACCTCATGTCCTCCGGAGAATAGCCAGCGCTTTCAAGTATGATAATAACTCTGAAGGGGGGGATTTCAGGTGTTGGGAGCCCGGTTTATCATGGGAACGCGCCGCCCAAGGCGCGGCTGGCCCACGTGGCTCACCCTGGTGGCTTTCCCTGTGGGCCTGCTGAATGGCTACCTGCTGAGCTTGTGGCAGCGTGACCGCCGCGAGCAACGCGAGCCCGTCAGCTAGCCGGGGGCTAAGCCCCCTCCTTTTTTTGTTCCCACTTTTCCAAGACGCCCCTGTCTTTTCTGCCGTCCCGGCGGCACCAGCACAGAATAAAAAAGGCAGCGAAGACGGTTAGAAGCAAGCGCCTGCAAACTCGCCGACAATAGCGTCTAGATGGCTAAAAAAAATAACCGTCTCTCCTGATCAGGTTGATCTTCAGTCTGTCTTCGCTCAACCTGACGGCAACGGTGTGTTCTGATTCTGATAGATATGGTAGCCCTACGGGGATTCGAACCCCGGTTACCGCCGTGAGAGGGCGGCGTCCTAGGCCTCTAGACGATAGGGCCTCAACCGAATGCAATTATAGCATACGACCCGGACAGCCGTCAACCCCCCGCGATCACTCAGTTAAAATATAACCAAAGGGGAATCGGCTCGCTCATCACACTTCCTCCGCAGTCACCGCCACCGCAAACGGCACGCCCAGCACCTCAAAGTGTTTTTGTCCGCAGCGTACTTTGTCGGCCTCACTGGTACGCAGTTTTAGGAAGTCGCGGGTACTTTTGGTCTCGCGCACCAGATAGATCGCCTGGCCGTCGTGTTTGACGATAGCCCAGTCGGGATTATACTCGCCGACTGGTGTAGCTATTTTGAACCAGCCGGGCAACTTCACGAAGAGCTTGATATCCTCCCGCTCGTCCAGCCGTCGGGCGAACTCGCGCTCCACTTCCGATTCGTACACGACGTACTCATAAACCGACTTATGCACCTGCAGGGCTGTAAGGTAATTGATCAGCTCCTCGTTTTTGAAGAGCAGCATCTCCCATTCTGCTGCGGCCCCGGTACTATCAATGCGCTCGTACTTGATGCCGTCTACCAGCAGCCGGTGCAGTTCGTGCTTGAGGATGGAAGCCACCACGTCCATGAACCGCTGCGGGTTGTTGAAAAACTCCGCCAGGCGACCGGACTCCTTGAGGATGCGTACCAGCGTCGAGCGGGTCAACTGGGTTTCGTTCTGGAGGTAGGCGAGTACATCGGGAACGGGACGGCTGCTGTACTTCACCCGTTCCTCCGCCACGCTTACCGCAGCAGTGGTGATCCCGCCCTTTTCGACACCGAGCTGCCCGGCGGCCACGCGAATCCGCGGCTTCTCAATAGGTTCCATACGCTTGATCGCATCCACGGCGCGGCGCACCAGAGTCTCTGTCTTGAATTCCACCCGGTAAGTGGTCTTAGGCTTGATGCGCTCCCAGAGGGCCTGGAATTCGGGACTGAGGGTGACTTCTTTCTTGAGCCGGTTGGGGCCGTCGTCGCGTTCGCGGCGGATGTGGCGCTGGATCTGGTAGCTGGAAAGCAGGTCGATCACGGCGGGTGTGAGGTCGCGCTGCGCCTCCGGCAGTTCCAATATGAAGTCCTTGCGCCTGGGATCGAAGGCCGGCTGTATCCGCCCTTCCGTATCAAGCATCTTCTGTGCTACCAGTGCGTCGCGGATCGCCTCGGCAGCCGGGCGCCCGATGGGCTGCTCTGCACCGTCGACCACCCGTGTCAGTTTGGCAATGGCCGTAATAGGTACCTTGCCAAAGGTGACGCCGCAGTCTTCCTCGTACTCGGTCTGCAAGGCACGGGCAAAGTCCTCGTAGCTCTCGTTAGCCATGACGTAGAGCTTGTTCACCGACTCGTCGAAGACCCGTCTGCCATCCTGGCCCACCGGCAGGCGCAGCCCGCGGCCGATTTCCTGCCGCTTCTTGACCGCGCTTTTCGTTTCGTTGAGCGTGCAAATCTGGAAAACGTTGGGGTTGTCCCAGCCCTCGCGCAACGCGGAGTGGCTGAAGATGAAGCGCAGTGGCTCGTCGAGGGAGAGCAGGCGCTCCTTCTCCTTCATGATCAGGTTGTAGACCTCGTCGTCGGCCTGGGTGTCACCGCGGGTGTCCTTGAGCACGCCTTTCTTATCCTGGGCGAAGTAGCCGTTGTGCAGCTTTTCCACCGGCTCCTTGAGCCATGCAAGCGCCCGATACCGCTCGTCCCTGGCCAGCGCCGCCAGTTCCTCCTCGAAGGCCCGGGCAAACTTACCTGGCACCGGCCGGCCTGATTCATCATAGTCGCGGTAGTTGGCCACGCGGTTGATGAAGAAAAGCGAGAGAACCTTAATGCCGCGCCCCTGCACTTGCAGCTCCTTTTCCAGATGCCGCTTGATAGTGTGCTTGATTTGGGCACGCCACACGTCCTCGCGCAGGCCGCCCACCTCCTCACCCAGTCGCAGGGTACGGCCGTTTGCGAAGCGGATGAACTCGCTGCCCGGTTCGGCGTTGATCTCGGCCACCTCGAAGCCATCACGGTAGTTGGCCCGCTCGTTAGAGAGCGTATAAAGGTCGGCGCCCTGCTTGACCGTAACCGACTTCTCCTTCGGCCCCTCGGCCGTCTGCACGTGGATGCGCAGCTTGGTCTTGATGCCCTTCTTGTAGTCGATTTGTTCCACGCGCACGAAAGCGTCATTGGCCGCGTTCTCGGCAACGGCACTGGCCACCACGATCTGCTTCACCAGCTTGAGCTCGAAGGCGCGCACCGGGTCGAGCCGGTAGACCAGGTTGTACGGGTTGCGGTGCGTGGCAGAGTAGCGCAGGGTGCACAAGGGGTTTAACGCCTTGACGGCCTCCTGCGCTTTGTCGGTGGAGTCCACGCTCTGCGGCTCGTCGATGAACACGATGGGCCGCGCCGCCTGCACGAACTCGATTGGCTGGCGGCCGGAGAGCTTGTCGCTCTCCTTGTAGATGACGTTGCTCCTCTGCTTTTCCTTGGTGCCGGTGAAGTTTTTGCGGAAGGCGTCGATGTTGATGACCATAACCTGCAACATGTTGCTGGTGGCGAACTGCCGCAGGCGGTTGACCTTTTTGGCGTCGTAGACGAAGTGCTCGCAGGGCAGGTTGTTGTAAAGGGCACGAAAGTGCTCGGTCGTGATCTCGACGTTTTTGAGCACGCCCTCGCGGATGGCCACGCTCGGCACAACAATGACGAACTTGGAGAAGTCATAGCGCTGCGACAGCTCAAAGATGGTACGTAAATAGACGTAGGTCTTGCCCGTACCGGTCTCCATCTCTACCGAAAAATGCGGGCAGCGGCGCGCCTGGTTGGCCTGGGCGTCAAAGAGCTCCCATGCCTCCAGGGGCGCGGCCGGGTTGGCCACCTCGATGTCGTTACGTAGCTGCACTTTACGGGTGTTTTGATGCAGCTTTTCTTCGTCCAGCAACAGCCGGTTACCCACGCCCAGCTCGGTGCGGTCCTGCCCCGCGAACAGCCCGCCCCACTCACGCAGGTTGATGACGGCATACTCTGGTGCGCCCTGCGGTTGGCCGTCAAAGAGGCCGGTGACAGCCGCGACGGCGTCGAGCTGAAATTGTTGATTGGCGTCGAATTGAATTTTCATGCGCCGCCACCCTTCTTATACCGTCTTGAAGCTGGTGACGCCCCTGGTCTTGAAAATATGTACCGCGTTGGCCTTGAGCTGGTCGTTGCCGGCGAAACCCTCGTCCAGGCAAACCACCCGCTCTGGCTTCTTCTCGGCCATGGCGCGGATGAGTTCCAGCGTCAACTCCCGCTCCAGGCAGATGAAGAGCGCGCCCTCCGCCACGCTGTAGACGGTCTTACCCGCAAGCTGGAGCGTCTCCACCGGGGCAGTAAGGGGGAAGCCATCCTTCAGCAGGATCTCATAGAGGATGTCCTCCTGCATGCGGTCCTGGCGGATATGGTCGATGTGCAATTCAAGCTGTTGAATCAGGGTCTTCTCGTCGTGCGGTACATCGGCGTTCCAGAGCTTGAAGTTGGACTCGGCCAGCTTGAAGACGCGGAAGCCGCGGTCCTGTTTTGGCCCGTTTTCGTCGAACAGGCCGGGTTCCCTGGCGGCATCCTCGTCATTCAGCTTCTTGATGACGCGCCGGACGCGCTCCTTGCAGATGTCGGCGATGGTGACCAAGTCCTCGCGCTCCGTGGGCTCGGGAAGCTGCACCAGGATAAAGCGGCGCAGGCCGCCGTCTTGTCTATTTAAGTCCAAGACGGCGTGGGCCGTCGAGCCGGAACCGGCGAAGAAGTCCAGTACCAGGCATGGCTCCTTGTTGTCGGTGGCCATGCTGAGCAGCTTTTGCAGGAAGGCGACGGGCTTTTTTCCGCTGCCGAACTCCATTTCACCTTCGTGCCGGCAGTTGCCGAACGCATCGGCAAAATCATACCAGTTCAGGATCGGCTTGAGTTTCTTGACCGCGCCTTGGGCAAGTTGCTGCCGGCGGTCAAGGGGCACCCCGGAATAAAACTTGCCTTTGGTGGCCTTGGCGCGCTTCGGTCCGGTGAAATACCGGTAGCCCAGACCATCCTCGCCGATTCCATAGACCTTATATAGGCAGCCCAGGCCGTCCTCGTTTTTTCGTGGGGCCAGATGATTACCGAAAAACTTACCCGAGGCGTTGGCCTTCAAAACCGAGCCGGTGGCCCACGTCTCCTTCAGCCCGTTGATCGATGGGGAGACCCTGCAGATCTCGTACTCACCATCGCCGAAGACTATCACCTGCCTTCCGCCGATGAGAAATTCCCGGCCCGCCATTTTCTCAACAATATTCCAGCAGAACTTTTCAAGGGTGTAGTCCTCGGACTCCTTCCGGGGGGTGAAGTACCCCTTCCGATAAACGTGCACCTGCTCGATCAACTTTTGGTAATCGTTCTTCTCGGCCAGCGTTTTATCGGCGTACCGTACCTGGATATAGAGGGTAACCAGGTAGTTCTCCTCCCCGAAGACATCATCGCAGATGCGGCGCAAATTACCGGTCTCGTTATCATCAATGCTGATAAAAATGACCCCATCCTCCCGCAGCAAATTCCTCGCCAGGTACAGCCGCGGGTACATCATATTCAGCCACTTGGAATGGAAGCGACCATCGGTATCGGTATTGGTACTGAATTTCTTTCCGTTACCATCCACCTGCCCGGTGTATTCCAGGTATGTCTGCAAGGACTCAGTATAGTTGTCGGGGTAGATAAAGTCGTTGCCGGTATTGTAGGGCGGGTCGATGTAGATCATCTTCACCTTGCCCAGGTAGGATTTCTGCAAGAGCTTGAGCACTTCCAGATTATCGCCCTCGATGATCAGGTTCTCGGTGGTTTCGAAGTCGACACTTTCCCCCGGGCAGGGCAGCAGGGTCCCCAGGCTCGGGGTCTGGATGGTCTTGAAGCAGTCGGCCTTGCCCGGCCAGTTCATACCGTAGCGCTCCTTGCCCACGTCCACCGTTTCGCCCAGGGCGATCCTCAAGCGCTCGAAGTCGATCTTGCCGCCCTCGGTGTGAACCTCGGGGAAGAGGCGCAGCAGTACCTGACGCTTGTCTGCGATGATATCAAAAGAACGCAAGTCGAGTTTCTCGGGTTGGCCGGTCATCTAGGCTTCGCCCCCGTTTCCCATCTGCTTTTTAAATGACTGTCGTACCAATCCCATGACATAGGGGAGTTCCTCGATGGAGGACAAACCCACTTCCACATTGCCGTTGCCCCAGCGGTCAAGGCCCGACACATCCTTACACATGCCGCGTGGGTCATGAAGGCCTCATAGACCTCACGTACAGCTAAAAATCATGGAGTTTGGATATCCTAACCAATTCGCCAGGAAATCTAAAAATCCTTTTTCGGAAGGCGGTACTCACCCGGGATGCAGGCCTGACATTATACTACTCACAGGAGTGGAGCTTCTTCACCAGGGCAATCTCCTCCCCGTATTCGCTATAGTGGCTCACCGTTGTTTCCAGCAGCAGGGGCAGGCTGCTGAGGAAAGGGTTGTTGACAATGGCGGCTATCCCCTCTTCCCCCAGCTCGCCCCGGCCGATATTGGCATGGCGGTCGCGGCGGCTGCCCAGGGGTGCCGCCGAATCGTTGAGGTGCATAGCCCGTACCCGTTCCAGGCCGATTTTATCCGCCACCGCCTGCACCAGTTCACGGCAGCCAGCCGGGGTACGCAGGTCCCAGCCGGCGGCAAAGAGATGGGCCGAATCCAGGCATACCCCCACCCTCGCCGGCCAGCCCAGGCCGGCGAGGATGTAGTGCAGGTCATCCAGGGAACCGATTTCTTTCCCCTGCCCGGCCATAGTTTCCAGCAGGAGCGTGGGGCCTGGTTCAGGGATACTTAAATAGGACTCTTTAATCACCTGGATAATCCTGGCTAACCCGGCCTCCCGGTCGCCATCATAGTGGCCCGGGTGGGTGACGAGGTATTCACCGCCGATGGCGGCTACGCGCAGGGTATCATCGTGGAGGACCAGGCGGGCAAATTCCTGCTGTCGTGCGCCGGCAGCACCCGGGTTGACGGTATAGGGCAGGTGGCCGGCAATGGGATAGAGGTCGGCTCTGTCCCTGACCTCCCGCCAGGCGGTTATCTCATCAGCCGGTATCTCCCGCGCCGCCCCGCCGCGGGGGTTGCGGGTGAAATACTGGAAGGTATTGGCACCGATCGCGGCAGCCATGGCGGCTGCTCTGGGCAATCCTTTGGCTATGGAAAGATGGGCTCCCAGCCGCAGGCCGGCCCGGTTTTGCTCCTGATAAGCGGCAGTCATACCACTAAAGCACCTTGCCTCTCATTTTTCAGTAAGCGCAGAGCAAGAAAGTAAAACGGTCCGCTGCCGCTTAAAGCGCGCTGGACCACGACGAAGGTTGTTCCCCAGATAAAAGCTACCAGCAGCAGAGCTCCAGCAGCAAAGTATTGTTTCGTCATCGCTTTCACCTGGTGTATATTGTCTCTTACCGGGGATAGCCTGTCAAGAATCTTAACGGCAAAAAGAGCCACCTCCTGATCCAGGGGGTGGCTTTAGTTTGATCTATAGTTAGAGGAGGTATGAGGGGGAACGGTTACCGGATGGGAGGGCGAGGAAACTGGCTTAAATCCACTTGTTGCAAGCGTTCCAGAATCTGGTCAGCCTTGTCCTGCGACAGCTTGCCGCTGGTAACAACTTGATCCAACCTGGCTCTGGTGGCGGCAATCACTTTCTCCTTGAGCTGGTCCAGGGAGATACCCCGGTCTGATGCCAGCTGCTCCAGGGTTTTACCGCTTTGCAGTTCCTGACGCAGCTCCTGGGGTGTCATGCCAAGGGCTTCAGCAACGGCATGGCCATCCTTCTGGTGCCATAGCGGTTGGCGCTTGCCGGCCATCCGCGGCATGAAGCCTTTATCCAGGGCTTCTTGCATTCTCTGGGCCTTGTTGCTGTCAATCAAGCCCGAGGCCACACCTTCTTCCACGGCCTGCTGCCCGGATTTTTTCATGGCTTCCTGGAGCTGGCTTACCTCTATTCCCAGGTTGGCAGCCAGCTTCTCCAGGAAAATATTGCCAAGACCGGCCACCGGACTGGCTGCGGGGGCATTATCCGCGGCTACGGCTGCACCGGTAGCTGCCAAACCAAGGACCAGTACCAGGAGCAGTACCAGGGGGAGATACTTACGTTTTTTGGCCATAAACTCACCTCCTTCCCGCTGTTATTTTACCCGGTAAAAATTAGAAGNNCGGTAGCAGCGGCAGGATAACGGTAAAGGTACTGCCCTCCCCCACCCTGCTGGCTACTTTGATTTCCCCCTGGTGCTGTTCGACAATCCAGCGGGCGATAGCCAGACCCAGGCCGGTACCGCCGTCGCTGCGGGTGGCATCAGCCCGGTAGAAGCGATCAAAGATGTGTTCCAGGTCGCCGGGGTCGATACCAGAACCGGTGTCCCGCACCCGGACAACCAGGTTCCCGGCCTCAACGCTGATCACCAGATCAACCCTGCCCCCGGCGGGGGTATATTTAAAAGCGTTATCCAACAAGATAAAGAAGAGTTGTTTTAAATAATCGCGGTTACCCATTACCTGACGTCCAACCAGGGCCTCCAGGCCGGTGGCCGTAAAGGCAGCCTGCCCCAGTAAAGGCGCCTGGCGGGCCACTTCCTGCAAAAGGCCGGCTATCTGCAGGGGTTCACGTTTGACTTCCTGGCCGGCATCAGCCCGGGCGAGGGTTAACAGGTCGTTAATCATCCGGCTCATACGTTCGGCTTCACCGGCGATATCAGCCAGCGCCTCGGCCTGGGTACTCACGTCGGTCACTCCCATGCGGCGCAGCAGGTCGACATTGCCGCGGATAGTGGTAAGGGGTGTGCGCAGTTCATGGGAGGCATCGGCGACAAAGCGGCGCTGGGCACGGTAGGCTTCCTCCAGCCGGCTATAGGTCTTTTGCAGGCGGGCCAGCATAGCATTGAAAGTGGCGGCCAGCAGTCCGATTTCATCCATGGGTCCCTGATAGGGGACGCGTTTATCCAGGTCGCGGCCTTCTCCTATCCGCGCCGCTATCCGGGTCATATGTTCAATGGGTCGCAGCGCCGCCCGCGCCAGGGTATACCCCAGGATAGTAGCCAGGATAACAGCGAGCAAACCCAGGATGACCAGGACCTGCTGCAGGTTGGCCAGGGTTTTTTGTACCGGGCCGAGCGGGCTGGCTACCTGTAACAGTCCTACCGGTTGGCCGTTTAGTAGAAGGGGTACATTATAGATCCTTAAAGTATAATTCTCGACAATCTCATTGGTAAAAAAGGCTGCATCCTGGTGAACCCGATTGAGCGCTTGCGGCCCGACAGGCAGGGTCTGGCGGCCCAGGTTATAGGAACGGGTGACAATAAAGCCTTCCGTATCGACTACCTGCAAGAAGATATCGGGAGCGGCAAAAACATTGACATCCGGCAGGGTGATGCGCTGCTGGCGCAGGAAATTGCTCCTGACCTCGATGGAAGCAACTACATCGCGGGCGCGGAAGGCCAGGGAACGATCAACAGCCCCGGTCAGGTAACGGCCCATCAGCAGGTAAACCAGGCCCCCCAGGACAAGGAAGGCCAGGGTCAGAGTAACCGTCACCAGCAGCGTAAGACGCCAGCGCAGGGTCATGGCTGCTGCTCCTTGAGGACGTAGCCAACNNAAATAACCAATATAGACTTCCAGGACATTGGATTCGCCGCTGAAGTCGTAGCCCCAGATGCGGGTCATGAGTTCGTCGCGGGTAAGCACCCGTAAGGGGTTTTGCAGGAAATAAGCCAGCAGTTCATACTCCTTGGCCGTAAGGTTAAAGGTCCTCCCTCCCCTGCTGCCTTCGCGGGTGGAGGTATTTAAGGCCAGGTCACTGTACCGGAGAATTTCGGGTTCCCGGCCCTGCGGCCGGCGCCGCAACAGGGCGCGGATACGGGCCAGCAACTCTTCCAGGGCAAAGGGCTTGACCAGGTAGTCGTCGGCACCGGTGTCCAGACCCAGTACCCGATCGGCGGTATCGTCGCGGGCGGTCAGCATGAGTATGGGGGTATCGCTGTTAGCCCGCAGCTGGCGGCATACAGCCAGGCCGTCAAGGCCGGGCAACATAATATCAAGGATAATGAGGTCCGGCAGGCCGGCAGCCAGGGATAGTGCCTGGTGGCCGTTAGCGGCCACTTCGACTTCATAGCCTTCAAAGGTGAGGGCTCTTTTGAGCATGGAGGTAATCCGGACGTCGTCATCAACGACCAGAATGCGGGTGGCGGCCAAGATGCTCCCCCCTTGGATTGTTTCCAATATAACGCGGCGTAAAATAGCTGTCAAGGGCAATGAAGCGGCGGCCGTATTGGCGGGCCGGGCAACCTGGTGAAAACAGATATCGGTCGCGAATCGGTACGCGCCTTAGCCGCCCGCGCCAGCATGGCTGACGCCAGCAGCAATCCCCTGGCCGAAGAGTTTTACCAGGAAGTTGCACCCAGAGTTTACCTGACCTCCCGTAAAAAACCAGGCCGGGCCAGTGCTTGACTTCCACCCATTTCTATGCTAATATTACTGATGCGCGAAAAAAAGCCATGCGGGATGGTGTAGCGGTAGCACCCATGACTCTGGATCATGGTGCCTAGGTTCGAATCCTAGTCCCGCAGCCAGTAAAATCAAGGCCTCCGGGGATCGGCATCCTACTCAAATAAGCGATTTGCAAAATCGATACTGCAATAGGGTTCCGGAAGCCAAAAAATAGCCGCCAGACGCGCGTCTGGCGGCTATTGATTAGGTTCCTTTAGTTAATGCTCTTTCTTTTAGTTCCCTTCCTGCGGGGAGGGAACTTTCTTTTTGGTAAACAGGCTGTTCAGTTAGCCCGCCTCCGCTTTTTTTAACTACGGCATAAGATGGCAACTTCGGTTTACGCCAGGTTTTCCCGGATCCAGCGGGCGGCCGCTTCCAGCCGTGCCAGGACGGTATCCCGGCCCAGGAGTTCCAGGATTGCAAAGAGGCCCGGGCCCATGGTGCGGCCGGTGACCGCCAGGCGGGTGGGATGGAAGAGCTGGCCGGTGTTTATCCCTTTGGCTTCCGCCAGGATACGGTAAGCCTCCTCGGCTGCCGGGGCTGTAAATTCCGGCAGGGATGCCAGCTGCGCCCTGGCTGCCTCCAGGAGGTCAGCAGCACCAGGTTTGCTGAAAAACTTGCGTACCCCTTTATCTTCGTAGGAGGTTACGTCGGCAAAGAAGTAGCTGGCGGCATCGGCCACCTCGGCCAGGGTTTTCACCCGGTCGCGGACAGCGGCGACGACGTCCCGGATATGGTGGAAATCATCAACAGGCAAGGGAGCGGGCACCAGGCCCCGGGCTTGCAAAAAGGGTATGGCTATACGGGTAATCCGGTCCAGGTCCCCTTCGCGCAGGTAATGGCCGTTAAGCCAGGTCAATTTTTTAGTGTCATAAATAGCAGCGCTTCTGGAAACGTGTTCCAGGGAAAAACGGTTAACTATCTCCCCCAGGGGGAAGATCTCCTCTTCCCCTTCCGGCGACCAGCCCAGCAGGGCCAGGTAATTGATAATGGCTTCGGGCAGGTAGCCCTCATCGCGGTACTCTTCCACCGAAGTGGCCCCGTGGCGTTTGCTCAATTTGCTGTGGTCAGGTGCCAGGATCATCGGTACATGGGCGAAGGCCGGCAGGTCGTAACCGAGCGCCTGGTAGACCAGGATTTGTTTGGGCGTATTGGACAGGTGTTCTTCGGCACGGATGATATGGCTGATGTGCATTAAGTGGTCATCAACCACGGTGGCGAAATTATAGGTGGGAATGCCGTTGGATTTAACAATGATGAAGTCGTCGATAGTTTCATTGGCAAAGCTGACATCGCCACGGACGATATCGTGGACGACGGTGTGATCCTCTTCCGGGACGGCCAGGCGAATTACCGGCTGCCGGCCTTCTTCCTCCAGGCGGGTGCGCTCGGCGGGGGTGAGGCAGCGGCAGCGGCGGTCGTACATGGGCGGCCGGCCGGCGGCCTGAGCAAGCTGACGCCGTTCCGCCAGCTCTTCTACGGTGCAATAACAGAGGTAAGCCTTACCTTCGTCTAATAAACGGGCGGCTGCCTGGCGGTAGAGGTCCAGGCGCTGCGATTGGAGATAGGGCCCGTAAGGCCCTTCTTTCTCCGGGCCTTCATCCCAGTCCAGTCCCAGCCAGCGCATGGCAGCCAGGATTTCGCGATAGGAAACGTCAGTAGAGCGTTCAGTATCAGTATCATCGATGCGCAGCACGAAGGCGCCATTGTGCTGCCGGGCAAAGAGCCAGTTAAACAGGGCGGTGCGCGCTCCACCTATATGTAAACTGCCGGTGGGGCTGGGGGCAAAACGAACGCGAATCGTAGACAAGGAACAGCACTCCTATCCTTGAAATAGAGGCGGGAGGTTAGAAATGGGAGGACTTCTCAGAACTCAACCCGGGCTTACTTAAATTGCTGGGCATAACCATCAACATGATGGTTTTTGTACCCAAGCCAATGAATTTAAAATTTAAGATGTGCTCTCCGCAAACCAAACCTTCTTACCCCGCCTGCAATACCAACGTTCTCATCCTGTTACTGGTTACTGGGGTCGCAGGGGTGGTATGGACGTCTGTGGCGGAGACAATAATTCCCGGTACTTTTCCGCCAGGCGTTGCGCCATAGCCGCAGCCGCCAGGGCAGTCACATTGCGGCGCGCCTGCCGGCCCATTTGTTGGCGCCTTTCTTGATCAGCCACCAGCTGCTGGACCGGCGCGCTGAAGGCCGGGAGATCTAAAGGCGTTAAAAAGCCATCACTGCCATCAACAACCATTTCCTGGACACCATAGGCGCGGACGGCAACTACCGGTAAACCAGCGGCGTGGGCTTCAGCGATTACCAACCCCTGGGTTTCAGTAACAGAAGCAAAGATGAACAGGTCCGCCCCGGCATAAACCGCGGGCATTTGTTCAAAGGGAAAAGAACCGGCCAGAGTGACAGCCCGGCTGATCCCCAGAGTGCGGGCCTGACTCTCCAGGTTTTCTTTTAAAGGACCGCTGCCTACCAGGACCAGGTGCGTCGCCGGTGCCTGCTGGTGGACCAGGGCAAAGGCCTGCAGGATAAAGGCGATATTCTTTTCCTTGCCCAGGCGGCCGACATGGAGAAGAATAATATCCTCCGGGGATAGTAACAGGTGGCGGCGCAACCAGCCGCGATCGAGGTTGTGAAAGCGTTCCAGTTCAATTCCCGTGGGAATACTGGTAATTGGCGTCCGGACGTTGTTTTGCTGCAAATAGGCCCTGACGGACTCCGTCGGCGTTATGATTAACTGACAGCGGTTACAAAAAGATATCGTATAATGGCGTACTGCCCGGCGCATCAGGTGCGGGGCCAGGGGTAAATAGTGGACATATTCTTCGTAAAGGGTATGGTAGGTGGCCACCAGCGGCAAACCAAGGCGGCGGGCCATATGAGCTCCCAGTTGCCCCATTAAAAAGGGAGAATGAACATGGATGAGTTCAACTCCCATCTGGCGTAACAGCCGCGGTAATGAAGGGGCGAAAGGTATAGCCAGGGCGAATTCCTTAAAAGTTGGTGCCCTGAGAGAACGGAAGCGGTAAATATCCTTTTCCGGCCGGCAGCTGCCATAATCGGGGGCAAAGATAGAAACCTGGTGGCCCAGGTTCCGCAGTTCCCGGCTGAAAGTGACAATTGACCGTACTACCCCGCTGGTATAAGGCAAATAGCTGTCGGTGAAGATGCCAATATGCAAATTCGAGCCGCCTTTCCTCAGGGGGACTTTCTGGCGACGGCGCGGACAATATCATTGCGCCGGACAACCCCCAGCAGCTTCCCTTCGCGGACAATGGGTACCTGCTTGATTTTACGGTCAGTCATTAAACCGGCGATTTCGGTAATACTGGCGTCATCAGCGGCGGTAATAATACGGCGGGTCATTATTTCTTTTACCGGTCTTCCGGCGAGGGATTGCACTTTGTTGGTTAGATCGCCGGTATCCTCCAGGACAAAAACCGAGTTGAATAAATCGACATAAATTGGCCGTCGCTGGCGGATGGCGGCCATAATATCGCCATCAGTAATTATGCCTTGAAGCTTGTTTTGGGCATCTACAACGACGGCGCTGGCAACACCCTTCTCGACGAAGAGCTCTACTACCTCCCCTATCGGGTCCTCGGGGTGGACTGCTAAAACGTCGGTAGACATAATGTCCCTGGCCTGTATTGTCGTTTTCTTCACCCCCCTGTCACTTTTTATTA
>DFYS01000118.1:853-3664 GCA_002383405.1 Moorella sp. UBA4076 | reverse complement strand
AACTAAGGCTGCAAATGCGCCCTCCGGGAACCTGACTCACCCCGCCTATAATACTGCTATTTTTATCCTTCTGCTGGTGCCGCTTGCAAACAGCATGAGCGTCTACTTAATGCACGCGGGCGATAGCTACCACCCGGTCCTCGCCCTCCATACGCATCAGGGTGACCCCCTGGGTATTACGGCCCTGGCGCGAGATGTCCTCCACCCCCAGGCGGATGAGGATCCCTTCGGCGGAAATAAGCATCAGCTCGTCCTCACCGCTGACCATGGCCATAGCTGCCACCGGGCCGGTACGGTCGGTTACGTTCATAGTAATAATGCCTTTGCCGCCCCGGCTCTGGGCGCGGTATTCATCTAAAGGCGTGCGCTTGCCGAACCCGCGGCTGGAAACTACTACCAGTTCGGTATCTTTTTTTACCCGCCCCAGGCCGATGACCGCGTCGTCAGCCTCCAGGCTGATGCCCCTGACGCCGTGGGCTGTGCGCCCCATAAAGCGCACTTCAGCCTCGGCGAAGCGGATAGCCTTGCCCTGGCGCGTTATCAGCATGACTTCGTCCTTACCGCTGGTGCGCAAGACGCCAATGAGTTCGTCGCCATCCTCCAGGTTAATGGCAATCAGCCCATCCCGACGGGAGGTGTGGTATTCCGCCAGCGCGGTCTTTTTCACCGTGCCCTGCCTGGTAGCCATAAAAAGGTAGGCGTCCTCATCCAGGTCGCGGATGGGGATAACGGCGGTAATGGTTTCCCCTTTGTCCAGGTAGATCAGATTAACCAGCGGTGTGCCGCGAGCCTGGCGGCCGGCTTCCGGTATCTCGTGGCCGCGCAGGCGGAAGACCCGCCCCCGGTTGGTAAAGAAAAGCAGGTAGTGATGGGTGGTGGTGACGAAGATATCCTGGACAAAGTCCTCTTCGCGGGTGCCCATGGCCTGGATGCCGCGGCCGCCTCTTTTCTGGTTACGGTAGGTATCTACCGGCTGCCGTTTGATATAGCCGCGGCGCGTCAGGGTAACCACGATATCTTCCTCGGCAATCAAGTCTTCTACTTCCAGGCTCTCTTCCTCCAGGACAATCTGCGTGCGGCGCGGGTCGGCAAATTTATTTTTATACTCCTGTAGTTCCTGGCGGATAAGGCCGTAAATCATGGCTTCGCTGCCCAGAACTTCCTTCAGATAAGCGATGCGCTTTTGCAGTTCCTCCCATTCCTGCTCCAGCTTT
This sequence comes from Moorella sp. UBA4076, assembly GCA_002383405.1. Classification (GTDB taxonomy): domain Bacteria; phylum Bacillota; class DSM-521; order Neomoorellales; family Neomoorellaceae; genus Neomoorella. The sequence continues at coordinate 2,450 of DFYS01000118.1, read as the reverse complement.
TCCCGCTCCAGAGCGGTGAGGCGGCCCAGGCGCATGTCGACAATGGCTTTAGCCTGGCGGTCGCTTAAACCAAAGCGCTCCATCAAGCCGCGGCAGGCCTCGGGTTCATTGGTCGAACGGCGGATAATGCGGATCACTTCATCTAAAAACTGGATGGCAATCCTGAGGCCGGCCACAATGTGGGCGCGGTCCTCGGCCTGGGCCAGGAGGTAGCGGGTGCGACGGATAATGACCTCTTTCTGGTGCTCCAGGTAGTAGACCAGTATTTCCTTTAAATTAAGGATCCGCGGCCGGCCGTCCACCAGGGCGAGCATAATAACGCCGAAATTCTCCTGCATCTGGGTGTGCTTGTAGAGCTGGTTCAAAAGCACTTTCGGCTGGACGTCACGGCGCAGCTCCATAACGATACGCATGCCGGTCCGGTCCGATTCATCCCGTAGTTCGACAATACCGTCAACCTTTTTTTCCCGTACCAGGGCGCCGATGTTTTCCACCAGGCGGGCCTTGTTGACCTGGTAGGGTATCTCGGTAACGACGATCATGCTCTTGCCGTTGCTCAAGGTTTCGACCTGCGCTTTGGCGCGGACCTTAATGCTCCCCCGCCCGGTGCGATAGGCGCTCCTGATCCCTTCCCGACCGATGATGAGGCCTCCGGTTGGAAAATCCGGGCCTTTGATAATCCGGCTGATGTCTTTTATTTCCGCTTCCGGGTTATCAATCAGGTACATCAGGGCGTCGATAACTTCGCCCAGGTTGTGGGGCGGGATATTGGTGGCCATACCGACGGCGATACCGGCGGAACCGTTGACCAGCAACTGGGGGATACGCGCCGGCAGGACCACCGGTTCTTTCAGGCTGCCGTCATAGTTTTCGATGAAATCGACGGTCTCTTGATCAATATCGGCCAGCATGGCCATGGCGATTTTGGCCAGCCGCGCCTCGGTATACCGCATGGCCGCCGGGGAGTCGCCGTCAACGGAACCAAAGTTGCCGTGGCCGTCCACCAGGGGGTAACGGCAGGCAAAGTCCTGCGCCAGGCGGACCATAGTTTCATAAACGGCCGCGTCGCCGTGGGGGTGGTAACGCGCCAGCACTGTACCGACGACAACAGCCGCTTTCTTATGGGGCTTATCCGGCGTCAGCCCTTCCTCGTACATGGCATAAAGGATACGCCGGTGAACGGGCTTTAAGCCATCGCGGACATCAGGTAAAGCGCGGCCGACAATGACGCTCATGGCGTAGTCAATGTAGGACTGCTTCATTTCCTCTTCCAGATTGACGGTCAGGATCTTACCGCCAGTTTCCTGAACCAAATATTTTCACCTTCTCTTTCTATAGCGACCTTTTACCTATTATAACCAGGCAATAAGTTAATTGCCATCATCCCTGCTACTGGCTATCGTGCTGGCGCATGTAAAATTGCAGTCTACGCTTCATGCGCCAGCACTGCACTGGCTTGCTGCTGAGCACCACCCCGCGTTATCCGGAGCGCGGCTGCCCATTAAAAAACGGGGGCCAGGCTTCATACCCCCCTTTCCTGCCTTGCGCTCACTTTTTCCCTGCAGGCTTACCCTGAAAATAGCGTTCCGCCTGCGCT
>DFYS01000118.1:0-703 GCA_002383405.1 Moorella sp. UBA4076 | reverse complement strand
AACGGCAATAAGGGTAACAGGCAACCAATCCCGGAACCGGCTCCTAAGCCGGTCCCCTCTGCCCCCTGCTTTCTGTATCCTGCTTCCGGCTAAATATCCAGGTTGCGGACCTTATGGGCATACTGCTGGATAAATTCCCGCCGCGGTTCCACCCGGTCGCCCATCAGGGTGTTAAAGACGGCATCAGCCTGGGCGGCATCCTCAAGGTTAACCCGCAGCAGGGTGCGGGTGTCAGGATTCATAGTGGTATCCCACAGCTGGTCGGCGTTCATTTCCCCCAGACCTTTATAGCGCTGCACTTCCCAGCGTTCGCCGCTATGGTTTTGAAGGAACCTCTCTAGATCAGCGTCTTTATACAGGTATTCTACCTTTTTACCGCGGGATACCTTATAGAGGGGCGGTTGGGCGATATAGATATACCCCTCGCTGATTAAAGGCTGCATGTAACGGTAAAAGAAGGTTAACAACAGGGTGCGGATATGGGAACCGTCCACATCAGCGTCGGCCATAAGGATAGTCTTGTGGTAGCGGGCGCGGTCAATATTAAAATCAGTGCTGATGCCTGTCCCCAGGGCGGTGATGATGGTCCGGATCTCTTCGTTATTCAAAATCTTATCCAGCCGGGCCTTTTCCACGTTGAGGATTTTACCCCGCAGGGGCAGGATAGCCTGAAAACGCCGGTCGCGGCCCTGCTTGGCCGAGC
>DFYS01000107.1 GCA_002383405.1 Moorella sp. UBA4076 | reverse complement strand
CTGGATGCGGGAAGAGTACCGGCAATACGGCAGCATCTTCGGCATCCCGCAGGAGAAATTCTATTGTCCGCCGGGGGAAGCCGGTTGGTTATTGTTCGGCGAGCGCATGGAAAGCGTGATCGGGCCGGCGGCCGGCCCCCATACCCAGCTGGCCCCGAATATCGTCGCCGCCTACCTGGCCGGGGGCCGTTTCTTTGAGCTGAAGACAGTCCAGGTCCTGGACCGGCTGGATATTGCTAAACCATGCATCGCCGCTGCCGATGAGGGCTACAATGTCGAGTGGTCGACGGAACTAACGGTCGAAGAAGCCTTGGCCGAGTACGTCAAGGCGTGGTTTCTGCTCCACGTCCTGCAAAAAGAACTCTGGGGTCAGGACGAGCGCGGCTTTAGCTTCAATATGAGTGCCGGCTATGACCTGCAGGGGATCAAGTCCCCCAAGGTAGACCGCTTCATCGAGGGCCTCAAGGACGCCGCCGGTACGGCCATCTTCCAGGAGTGCCGAGCGGTCCTGCACGAGGAGGCAGGCGGTTTCCGGGCTGTGGATAGCAGCTTTATCGACGCCATTGCACCGCATATCTGCACCTCCGTCACCCTTTCCACCATGCACGGCTGCCCGCCGGCGGAAATTGAAACCATCTGCCGTTACCTGCTGGCGGAGAAAAAGTTGCATACCTTTGTCAAGTTGAACCCTACTCTGCTGGGTTATGAATTTGCCCGCGCTACCCTGGCCGCGATGGGTTACAACTATATTCAATTAAAAGAGGAATCCTTCAGCCACGACCTGCAGTACGGCGACGGCCTGGCCTTACTGAAGCGGCTGCAGGAGTTCGCCCGCGAGCAACAAAGGGGGTTTGGCGTCAAACTCTCCAACACCCTGGCGGTGCAAAACACTGCGAGCGAACTGCCGGGCCAGGAAATGTATATGTCCGGCCGGGCCTTATACCCTCTGACTATTAACCTGGCCGCGCGGTTGGCAGCGGAATTCAGGGGCGACCTGAAGATCTCCTATGCCGGCGGCGGTGACGCCTTTAACGTAGCCCGCATCTGCGCTACGGGGATATGGCCCATCACTGTGGCCACGACCCTGCTGAAACCGGGCGGTTACCTGCGGCTGCGGCAGCTGGCGGGAGAGCTGGAACAATACCGGGATCACAGCCGCAGGATGGCGGCAGTGCCTTTGGGCGTAGCCGAAGGGGAATTGGCACAATACCGGGATCGCAGTCCCGCCGGCGGCACGGTGGATGGCGAGGGTGATGGCAACGTCCTGCCGCCTTACCAGGTACTGAGTCTCACCGCCGGTACGGTGGATGTCACGGGTCTGGCTACCCTGGCGGCCACCGCCAGTGGGGAGCGCGATTACCGCAAGGAAAAAAGGGGTAGCGGCAGCCGCAAACTCGATCGCAAACTGCCGCTGACCGACTGCTTTATCGCCCCCTGCACCGCCGCCTGTCCCATCGGCCAGGATATCCCGGAATATATCCGCCTGGCAGGCGAAGGCAGATACCGGGAAGCATATGAGCTGATTATCAGCCGCAACCCGCTGCCTTTTATCACTGGCAGCATTTGTACCCAGCACTGCGCTGCCAAATGTACCCGCCGCGACTATGATGAACCGGTTTGCATCCGCGCCGTTAAGAAGATAGCTGCTATCAACGGTGCCCCGGCGTACCGGCCGGGCGACCAGCCGGGTGAGCGACCGGGGGACCAGCCCGGGTCAGACCCGCTGCCGGCGCGGGTGGCCGTTATCGGCGCCGGTCCCGCCGGCCTGGCCGCCGGCTATTTTCTCGCCCGCGCCGGACTGGAAGTGACCATCTTCGATCAAAGGGAGAACCCCGGTGGTACCGTCGCGTATGTGATTCCCGACTTCCGGATTAAGGACGAAGCAATAGCCCGCGACCTGGAACTGGTTCGGGCTGCCGGGGTCCGGTTCCGGCTGGGGGTTGACCCCGGCTTCGATATCGCCCGGTTAAAGGAAGACGGCTTTCGCTATATCTTCCTGGCCCCAGGAGCGGGTAAAGCCAGGACGCTGGACCTGGATGCCGGCGGGGAAAACATCCGCGACGCCCTGGCCTTTCTGGAGGATTTTCAAGCGAACCGGGAAAAGGTCAGCTTAAGGCCGCGGGTAGCCGTCATCGGCGGCGGCAATACAGCTATGGACGCCGCCCGCGCCGCCCTGCGAGTGGCGGGGGTAGAAAAAGTCTATATCATTTACCGGCGTAGCCGCGCCTGTATGCCGGCCAGCCGGGAAGAATTGGAGGAGGCCCTGGCGGAGGGAGTCGTCCTGAAGGAACTACTGGCTCCCCGAGCATGGGTGAATGGGGTGTTGCGCTGCCAGAAGATGGAGCTGAGCGACCCTGACGCTTCAGGCCGGCCCGGTGTCGTCGCCCGCGCGGGCGAGTTTGAGGATATAGCCGTTGACGTCGTCCTGGCGGCCGTCGGCCAGGAGCCGGACTACGGAATCCTGAAGAAAAATGGTATTGCGTTGGACAGCAGCGGCCGGGTGGTCGTCGACCCGGACACCCACGAAACCAGTATTGCCAATGTGTTCCTGGGTGGCGACGCCCGCCGGGGAGCGGCGACCATAGTCGAGGCTATCGCCGACGGCAGCAAGGTGGCGCGGGCGATTCTCGCCCGCGAGGGGGTGGCGCCACCCGCTACCGCACCGGCCATTACCTTTGACCGCACCCGGCAACGCCGGGAGATCACGGCCAAAAAGGGGATCTTGCGGCCGGCGGCCGCGGACGCCGCCGGGGAACATGAACGTTGCCTGGAGTGCAGCTATATCTGCAATATCTGCGTGGAGGTCTGCCCCAACCGCGCAAATATCGCTGTAAGCGCAACCGGTGCGGCCTTCCGCGACGGCAACCAGATCCTGCATATAGATAGCCTGTGCAACGAATGCGGCAACTGCGCCACCTTCTGTCCCTACGACGGCGCCCCCTATAAAGATAAACTGACGCTGTTCGAGGACGAAGCCGACTTCAATAACAGCCGCAACAACGGCTTCCTGCTGTTGAGGAGTGGAGAAGAACCGGCTTTCCGGGTCCGGGTTGAGGGCCGGGTGCAGGAGGTAAAACTCGCCGGCGACGGCAGCAGCGATGCTGATCTGGCACCGGGCGTCCGTGACCTGATCGCAGCGGTCTACCAGGGGTATAAGTATCTTTTTTGAGCGCTTCTTCAGGGGTCTGGCGCAGGCGGCCGCAACCATTGCTGGCCGTTCCGGCGTCAGAATTATCGTGGCTGCGTGGCTTTACACCGGGTGGAATTACGCGGTGGGCCACTTAACAGCAGCGTAGCTTCCCCGGCTCGGTGTTCTGGAACCGGGCAGACACCTATCGATGCCGCGCCTCCGACATCGATACAATCGCAGTCTGGCAGACTTTAATCAGGAACTGATGCAATCAGTTCCCCGGAGGCGCTGATTTCCGGCCGCCTGCCTCCGGCCTCTATTTGTAGGTATGCCGCCAGCAGAAATGAAAACGCTAATAGCCCATCATCGCGCGGCCTGCGGTCGTAACCAGGACGTCTTATTTCTGCAGTTGCTGTAGATGCTGGCGAGGAATATTTTATAAGAATACCACCCGAGGTGGCAGATACTATGGACGCCTTTCAAATTATCGGCCCGGTGATGATCGGGCCTTCCAGTTCCCATACCGCGGGGGCTATTCGCATCGGCCGCCTGGCCCGGGCTATCCTGGGGGAGACCCCCTGCCGGGCCGAGATCCTGTTGCACGGCTCCTTTGCCCGTACCTATCACGGCCACGGCACCGGCCGTGCCCTGGTTGCCGGCCTGCTGGGCTTCGACGTCGACGACGAACGCGTACGGGAAGCCCTGGCGATAGCCCCTCGCGAGGGGCTGGAGGTTGTTTTCGGGGCGAAGGACCTGGGTGATGTGCACCCCAATTCGGTGCAATTAAATCTCCAGGGCCGGGAGAAAGCCGTGCCGTGGAGATGAACGGCGGCACGCCGGAGCAGGCTGCAGCTGCAGCCGGGGTGGCCCTCCAGGGTCTTATGGGCCTGGTCTGCGACCCGGTCGGCGGCCTGGTGGAAATCCCCTGCATTATGCGCAATGCCACCGGCGCTACTGTGGCATTGGCTGCTGCTGACATTGCCCTGGCCGGTCTACCCTGCTACCTGCCTTGCGATGAAGTTGTCACTGCCATGGTCCAGGGGGGGACGCTGCCTGCCGGATACCCTGCGGGAGACCGGTCTGGGCGGGGTAGCCGCCTGCCCGGCGGCGTGCCGGCTGGGGCAGCAGCCTGAGACAGCCGGTAATACGGTGTGATAAGCCGTGCTTCGCGGATGTTTCTGCTGGGTAAAGCAATACCGGCATTGATGCAGCTCTGCGGGTGCAAAAGGTGCAAAAGATTAAACTTTACATTTTTAACAGCAGCTGCTATAATCACTTCAAATAAAGGCACTTTATGAAATGGAGCCCGCCTTCGATTTTTAATAAAGGAAGGAGGGCTTGTTTAATAAAAATGCCAGTGTGGCAAACGTAACTATACAGGTGGTTCCTGATGAGCCTGATCGAGTACTATCCCGGCCATACCTTTATCCACCGCCTTGACCCCCGCGTCAAGATTCTCGCCCTGCTCCTGACCACGACGGCCATTTTTATCAGTGAAAACTTCCTGGTCATCGGCGTTATCTGCCTGACTGTTTTCACTCTCTGGCTGGCGGCGCGCCTGCCGGTAAGGGTCCTGGGGCGTTATTTCAAGCTCCTGCTGGGTCTATTCACCTTTGTAATCATCATGCAGGGGCTGTTCCTGGGTGGGCCGACAGCCCTGGTAAAACCGGTTATCCCCGCAGCCGTCCCCCTGATCGGCGGCCTGGGCCGCCTTTCCCTGGAAGGGGTTGTTTTTGGCATTCTCCTCAGCCTGCGCCTGATCGTCCTGGTAGCCCTGATGCCCCTGGTTACCATGACCACCCCTATCCATCTCTTCGCCCTGGGGTTGGTGCGCCTGGGTTTACCCTATCGCATAGCCTATACGGCTACGACGGCTATCAACCTGATCCCCACCCTGGAAAAAGAAGCGGCTGCCATTATAGCGGCCCAAAAAATGCGCGGATTTACTGTTTTTGAGCGGGGTAACTTCGGGCAGAAACTGCGGGCTTACCCCACCCTGGTCGTCCCGCTGATTATCGGCGCCATGCGTAAAGCGCAGCTGATGGGGGTGGCCATGGATGCCCGCGCTTTCGGTTACAGCACCCGGCGCACCTATGTCGAAGATATAAAGATGACCGCGGGCGACCGGCTGGTGCTGGCCGGCGTAATAGGTTATAATTTAGCTATCCTGGTCGCAAATTTTGTACTTTAGGGGATGACCCGGTGGCGGCAGAATTAATCAGGATCACAGGGCTGTCCTACCGCTATCCCGGCAGTAAAAAGTGGGCGTTGCAGGACATTAACCTGACCGTCGCGCCGGGCGAACTGGTGGCGCTGATGGGGGAAAACGGCGCCGGCAAAACTACCCTCTGCCAGTGTCTGAACGGCATTATCCCTCACTCCCGCGGCGGCAGGCTTAAAGGCCGGGTGATGGTAGCCGGCCTGGATACCGCGACGACGCTGGTGGCCCGGCTGGCGCTCAAGGTGGGTATGGTTCTGGAGGACCCGGAAACCCAGCTGTTCACGACCCTGGTTAAGAATGAGGTCGCCTTTGGCCCCGAGAACCTGGGCCGGCCCGCTGGAGAGATTCGCCGGACCATTACGTGGGCCCTGGAAGTGGTGGGCCTGCAGGGTTACGAGGAACGCCCGCCTGCGGCCCTGTCAGGAGGCCAGAAACAACGCCTGGCTATCGCCGCCGCCCTGGCCATGCAGCCGCAGGTCCTGGTCCTGGACGAACCCACCTCGCAGCTGGACCCCGTCGGCAGCAGCGAAGTACTGGCGGTAATCAGGGATTTAAAAGAACGCTACGGCCTGACCATTGTAATCGCCACCCACGACAGCGAGACGGCAGCCGCCTTTGCCGACCGGGTGTGTGTTTTAAAGGAAGGCCGGGTCCTGGCCTGTGACAGCCCGCGGGTAGTTTTTCGGGACAGGGAATTGTTGCGCCAGGCCTGGGTTCGCCCGCCCCAGGTGGCGGCACTGGCGGATTATATCCAGGCCAGGGGAGTAGATTTGGCGGGTTTTCCGATCAACCTGCCTGAGGGGCGGCGGATGGTTACAGAACTGTTGTAACTGTTGAGGCTACCACCATCTAAGCCACCCTGGCGCTACCTGCCACTGGAATCACGAACCCTTCCAGCCATTACATGGGCCACCTGATTGCCACATGGGTTGAACAGACGCCTATACCGCCCCTGCGTCACCAGCAGAAGGATGAAAATGGTAGTACAGCGAGTGGGGTGGGGCAGGTTCCCGGAGATCGCATTTGCAGCCTTAGTTCAAAGAGCTGATGAGACCCTCGGAAACAGCGCGGCCACAAGTTTTTCGGCCCTTGGGCTTAAGTATGCCGCGCACCATCGCATGCGAAGCGAGGTCCTTGTATAAGGGCGNNAGTAGCGCAGGCAGAACGCTATTTTCAGGGTAATGGTTATTTTTATGACCTGGAGGTGACAGGACATATAGCGCAAAATGCGATGGCGGCCAGCCTGATCCCCAAAGAAGGGGAGGGTATGGCAGCAAAAGCTATCGAAATTCGCGGTTTAACCTATGTTTATGAAGCGGGGATCGTCGCCCTCCGGAACATTAACCTGTCTATCCAGCGGAATGAATTTGCAGGCATTATCGGCCAGAACGGCGCCGGCAAATCGACCCTTTTAAAGAATATTACCGGCCTTTTTAAACCGACAGCCGGTAACGTCATGGTTGAGGGGATAGATACCCGTAGCACAACGGTCGCCGAACTGGCCACCAGGGTGGGGCTGGTCCTGCAGAACCCGGATCACCAGCTGTTTGCCGCCACGGTAGAGGAGGAGGTAGCCTTCGGCCCCCGCAACCTGGGACTGGAACCGGCCGAGGTGGCTGCCAGGGTCGAGGCGGCTCTGGAAGGGGTAGGCCTCCTGCATCTGCGGCGGGAATTCCCGCCCGCCCTCAGCAAAGGCGACCGGGCGCGCGTTGTCATTGCCTCCGTCCTGGCCATGCGGCCGCACATCATTATTCTGGACGAGCCTACCAGCGGCCAGGACTACCGCGGCTGCTGCCAGATCATGGACCTGGCGCGGGAATTGCACCGCAGCGGCCATACCGTTATTGTGGTGACCCACCAGATGCACCTGGTAGCCGAATATACAGAGCGGACCATCGTCCTCTGCCAGGGGGAGGTCCTTATGGATGATACTACCCGGCGGGTCTTCAGCCAGCCGGAGCGCCTGCGCCGCACTCACATCACGCCGCCCCAGGTAACCATGTTAGGCCTGGAACTGGCGCCGCTGCTGGGGCTGCCGGAGGCTGTCCTGCGGGTGCCGGAACTGGGGGATGCGGTCCTCTCACATCTCATATCTCATTCAAAGTAGTTGCCCAGCGCGAAGCGCACTGTGATGAATGAAAATCTATTTTCAAAGGAGGCACACCAATCGTGACGCAATCCCAGTACAAGGATTATCCCGGTTCTAGCGGGCCCTTCGGCAACGCCCATCCGGCCGTGATCGCCGTCTGGGCGGCGCTGCTGTCTGTCGCCCACATGCTGCCCTCCCTGCCTATCATCGGTACAGGCGGTACCTTCAGCGTCAGCACGGTTTTATTTCCCCTGGCCGGCATCTTCTTCGGCCCGGTGGCCGGGGCCCTCTGCGCCGCCATCGGCAGCTTTATCGGCCAGATCCTGGCCCCCCACACCGCCTGGCTGGGCCTGGGCACCTTTATTATCGGCACCATCAATGCCTTTGTAGCCGGCAGCGTTTCCCGCGGCAGACCCCTGCCGGCGCTGGCCATCATCCTGGTGGGGGCGATCTTATGGTTTACCACCGCCATCGGCCGCCAGGTGCCCCTCTTTCCGGCCGTCTTTTACAGCCTTGGCCTGCTGGCGGCGCTGCTGGGTGGTATCGCCGGCTCGCGGTGGCTGGAGCGGGAGCATGCCGCTGCTAAAGGGGCCGGCGTCTGGCTGGCGGCCTACGCCGGCTTTGTCGGCGCCGCCGCCATTGCCAATTACTTCTCCCTGGTAATCCTTAAATTACCCCCTCAGGTATGGACGTACCTCACCTTTGTCTCGCCGCTGGAGCGAGCTATTTTTGCCACCGGCTCGGTCATCATCGGCGTCCCCCTGCTGACCGGGCTGCCCCGCATCGGCGTGCTGGTTGGCCCGCAGGGGAACCGTTTTGATGACGACGGCGGGGAGTAGGCTGAATGGCGGGCCGTCAGCACTGGGGAATAGTGTAAAAAACATACGCTCGAGCGAATCGGGTTAACCAGGATGCATCGACGGTTAAATAGTTTTATGAACCGGGCCGCAAGGCACAGAGCAGGTGGATTTACCTGGATATAAACTTTAACCTGCGCCAGTTTATTAACCGGGCTAAATTTTTACTCGTTTTGTTTAACCAGAAAAATTACCTGAAAAATTTTAGCGGCCGGCAGGAATTTGCATTTGCAGAGCGAATATAGATAAACATAGGCAACAAAACTGCATAGCGGGCGGATGAAGGGAGCGGAAGAGACCCTTTAGCGGGGCGCCGAAGGAGCAATTTCCCCTGGCAGGTGACGGGGGGAGGAACCTCTCAGGCAAAAGTACTGCTCCCGGACCCAACTCTGGAGAGCTTCCCTGTAACCGGGTTTAAAAATATGCCCGGCCTCCGGGCCGGCAGGTGCCCGCGGGGCACTGGAATGTCCGGCGGCAGAGGACACCAAAGGGGAAGGCAGGCGACTGCCCAATCTCTCAGGTCCAAGGACAGAGGCCATCATTGTGTAATACGGTGATGGCTTTTTTATTTGGACATAATAAACATAAGCGAGGTGAATCAAGTGCCGGATTTCAAGAAGACACCGCTGTATGATGAACATCGGGCCGCCGGGGCCAGGATGGTCGAGTTCGGCGGCTGGCTGATGCCCGTCCAGTACAGCGGTATTATCGAAGAGCACCAGCGGGTACGCACAGCGGCCGGGCTCTTTGACGTCTCCCACATGGGCGAAATCGTCATCAAAGGGCCGGACGCTTTGCGCCTGGTGCAGCAGCTGCTCACCAACGACGCCGCCCGCGCTGCCGGCGACCGCGTCCTCTACAGCCCTATGTGCTATCCGGACGGGGGTGTTGTCGACGACCTGCTGGTCTATCCTGTGGGGGATATGGAGTACCTGCTGGTGGTTAACGCCGGTAATATTGAAAAGGATTTAGCCTGGATCCAGGAGAACGCTGGCGGGGATGCCAATGGGGATGTCCCGTCAACCAGAGGGACTCCAGGGGAGGGCAAGAGCCAACCGGGCTCCTGTGACGCCGGTAATCTATCACTGGCGTATAGCAGCGGGGGTCAGCAGGCTGCCGACCAGGAAAACAGCAACATTGACTCCTCGCGGCCTCCGACTGCTAATTTCTCACTTCCCACCTCTATTTTCCGGGTGGAAGTAAGTGATACCTCTTATGCCACAGCTCAGCTGGCCATTCAGGGCCCCCGCTCTCTGGCTATCCTCCAACCCCTGGCAGATGTAGATCTTGCCCCCCTGGGCTATTATCGCTGGACCCGGGGCAGGGTGATGGGGGTCGAGTGCCTCATTTCCCGCACCGGTTACACGGGCGAAGACGGCTTTGAGCTTTACTTTGCGGCCGGCGAGGCGCCGGCCATGTGGCGCCGGCTCCTGGCCGCCGGCCGGGAGGCGGGCCTGGTGCCGGCCGGCCTGGGGGCGCGGGACACTCTGCGCCTGGAGGCGGCGCTGCCCCTCTACGGCCACGAGCTGAGCGCGGCCATCAACCCCCTGGAGGCGGGGCTGGGCCGCTTTGTCAGCCTGGCGAAGGGTAAATTTAACGGCCGTGCTGCTCTAATGGCGCAAAAAGAAGCCGGAACCAAACGGCAACTGGTGGGGTTGACTATGGTCGACCGGGATGTCCCGCGGCCGCAATACCCGGTCCTGGCCGGCGGCGAGGAGATCGGTTATGTCACCTCCGGCTCCTATGCTCCCACGCTGGGGAAAAATATCGCCCTGGCCCTGGTGACAGCAGGAACTACCGCCCCCGGCGCCGAAGTAGAGGTGAGCATCCGCGGCCGCAGGCACCGCGCCGTAGTGGTGAATCTCCCCTTCTACCGCCGCCTCATAAGCAAGTGAAAGGAGGGCTGGTTTCCGGAGACGTCTTTACACCTCAGGTTTCCTGAAGAAGCAGGTCAGGGTAAAGCATCTCTTCAGGCCGGATTCCGGCTCAACCTTGATGCGCTATGAAGGACCAGGTGCAGGCGCAAAGCCACGCCTGAAAGACACCCCTTAAAAACGTATCGGTTTTTATAGGGTCTATTGGAAGGAATTGACTCCGCGTTAAGCGGACGCCACCAGCTTATTCAGCAACCAGCTTGAACCGGTTCCCAGGGAGATTTTGACCTCCGGTTTCCCAACCAGACTTTCGTTCTAGATCTCCCACTTTTCAAATCGCACAAAGGAGGAATAGCCAAATGGTTTTTCCTGGCAACCTGCACTACAGCAAGGACCACGAATGGGTGGAGGTTGATGGCAACCGCGCCCGTATCGGCATCACCGACTACGCCCAGGAATCCCTGGGGGATATCGTCTTTGTCGAGCTGCCCCAGGTGGGGGACGAACTGGCGGCTGGCGACAGCTTCGGCGTCGTTGAGTCCGTCAAGTCGGCATCCGACGTCTATGTCCCGGTGGGGGGCAAGGTCGTAGCTATCAATGAAGCCCTTCTGGATTCCCCCCAGGACATCAACGCCGACCCTTATGGCAAAGGATGGATGGTTGAGCTGGAGATGAACGACCCGGCGGAAATAGAAAGCCTGATGGACGCCGGTGCTTACGAGCAAATGGTGAAGGAGGAAAAGGGGGAGTAGGAGATGCCATACGTTCCCACTACGGTAGCGGAACGCCGGCAGATGCTGGCGGCCTGCGGTGCCAGCCGGATGGAAGAGCTGTTTAACGACATACCTGCCAGTGTCCGCCTGGGCCGGGAATTAAACCTTCCCCGGCCCCTGGCGGAAGCGGCAGTGCAGCGCCACCTGGAGGAACTGGCCGGGAAGAATAAGAGGCTGATCTCCTTCCTGGGCGCCGGTGCTTACGAGCACCATATCCCCGCTGTTGTTGCTAATCTATTGTCCCGGTCCGAATTTTATACCGCCTATACACCCTACCAGCCGGAGATCAGCCAGGGGACTTTACAGGCCATTTTTGAATTTCAGTCTTTAATCAGCGAGTTGACGGGACTGGATGTGGCCACGGCCTCTCACTACGACGGCGCCACGGCTACAGCCGAGGCGGCCCTGGCAGCCTGCAACGCCACCCGGCGCCAGAAGGTCCTGATTTCCCGCGCCCTTAACCCGCATTACCGCGCCGTGCTGGCCACCTATGCCGGCGGCCAGGGCGTCGAGCTGGTGGAGATACCATTGCAAGACGGCCGCACCGACCTGGCGGTCCTGGAGCAAATGCTGCAGCAGGCACCCAAACAAGTCGCCGCAGTAATCCTGCCAAATCCCAATTTCTTCGGTCAAGTTGAGGCTATGGCCGAAGTTACGGAGGCAGCCCACCGGGCCGGAGCCTTAAGCATCGCCGTCGTCGATCCCATTTCCCTGGGTGTACTGGCTGCGCCCGGGGAATACGGTGCCGACCTGGCCGTGGGTGAGGGTCAGGGCCTGGGTAATCCCCTCAACTTCGGCGGCCCCTACCTGGGTTTCATCACCGCCCGCGAAAAACTGCTGCGACGCCTGCCGGGCCGCATCGCCGGCCAGACCACGGATGTGGACGGCAAACGCGCCTTTGTGCTCACCCTTCAGGCGCGGGAACAGCATATCCGCCGCGAAAAGGCCACTTCCAACATCTGCTCCAACGAGGCCCTCTGCGCTTTGGCGGCTACCATTTACCTGGCGGCCCTGGGCAAGGAAGGCCTGCAAGAGGTAGCCCGTCAGTGCCTGCTTAAGGCCCATTACGCCCAAAAGGAGCTGGCCGCTCTGCCCGGAGTGACGCCGGTCTTCAGCGGCCCCTTCTTCTGCGAGTTCGTCCTGAAGACGAAACTGGGGCCGGGGGATGTGGCCCGGAGCCTGGCGGATCAGAGTTTTGCCGCCGGTTTTGACTTGAGTCCCTATTATCCGGAATTTGAAGGCGCCATGCTCTTTGCCGTTACCGAAACCCGTACCCGGGACGAAATCGATGCCCTGGTGGCGGCCATAGGAGGGATGCTGGCATGAAGACGGAACCATTGCTTTTTGAACTTGGCGCCCCGGGCCGAAATGGTTATACCCTGCCGGAGTGCGACGTGCCGGGGAAGGTGGAAGATTATTTACCGGCCGGCAGCCGGCGCCGGCGGGAGGCAGCCCTGCCGGAATTGAGCGAAGTGGAGGTAGTGCGCCATTTTACCCACCTGTCGAGTATGAACTACGGCGTCGATACCGGTTTTTACCCCCTGGGTTCCTGCACCATGAAGTACAACCCCAAGGTGAATGAAGCGGCCGCCAATCTCCCTGGTTTCACCGGCCTGCACCCCCTGGTGCCGGCGGCAGCGGCCCAGGGTGCCCTGGAGCTGATGTACAACCTGCAAGATTACCTGGCGGAAATCACCGGTATGGACGCCGTCAGCCTGCAGCCGGCCGCCGGGGCCCACGGCGAGTATACCGGCCTGGCCGTCATCGCCGCCTATCACCGCAATCGTGGTGACGGGGAACGCTGCCAGGTGCTGGTGCCGGACTCCGCCCATGGCACCAACCCGGCCAGCGTCGCTATGGCCGGCCTGGAAGTAGTCCAGCTCCCTTCCGATGAGCGCGGGCTGGTGGACCTGCAGGCTTTGCAGGCTGCGGTAGGCCCGCAGACGGCGGCTTTGATGCTGACCAACCCCAACACCCTGGGCCTTTTTGAGAGTGATATTGAAGCTATGGCGGCCCTTGTCCACCAGGCCGGCGGGCTTCTCTATTATGACGGCGCCAACCTGAACGCCATTATGGGTATCACCCGGCCCGGGGATATGGGCTTTGATGTGGTGCACCTGAACCTGCACAAGACCTTCGNNCTGGCAGCGGCCCGGTGGGAGTAAAAAAGCACCTGGCCCCCTTCCTGCCGGTGCCGGTAGTGACCCGCCGCGAGGACGGCAGCTATGACCTGGATTACGACCGGCCGCAAACAATCGGCCAGGTCCGTTCCTTCTACGGCAACTTCGGCGTCATGGTCAAGGCTTACACCTATATCCGCTCCCTGGGGGCTGCCGGTCTGAAGGCAGCCAGCGAGCAGGCCGTCCTCAACGCCAATTATATGCTGGCGCGCCTGCGGCCTTACTTCAAGGTACCCTTTGACCGGGTATGCAAGCACGAGTTCGTCATCGCCCCATCCCAGGAGGTCAACGACGCCGGCGTCCATACCCTGGATATCGCCAAGCGCCTTCTGGACTACGGCTATCACGCGCCGACAATTTACTTTCCCCTAATTGTGCCCGAGGCCATGATGATTGAGCCCACGGAAACAGAGCCCCGGGAGACCCTGGACGCCTTCTGCGACGATTTGATTGCCATTGCCAAAGAGGCGGTCGACGACTCGAATCTCTTCCACAGCGCGCCCCACAGTACCCCGGTGCGCCGCCTGGACGAAGCCGGCGCCGCCCGGAAGCCGGTATTACGGTGGCGGGGAAAACAGGCATCGCGGAGAACTTAAATCTAAGCCGGCAGGTCGAAGGCTTGCCGGCTTAAGGAAGATGAAAATGAAAAGCGTCAAAAGGGTTATCGGTAACTCCAAAACGACCCGAACAGTCTTTGATATAAACTTTGACACAAAAAAGAAAAAGCCCACCAAAGAAGAAAAGCTAGCTGCTGCCCGGAGAGTGCGTGGTATGTGGGCTTTTAAAGACACCTCTTTTTTTGATAAGGAATAAGTACAATGAAAGGCATTCTGTTAGATACCGGTATACTTGTAGATTATTTGCGTTATCTTAGAAGATCCAGGCCATATTTCAGCCATATGAATACAAGGAAACCGAACCTGGGCCGGCAACCAAGAGTTAAACAAAGTGGCATAGTGCGTTCAGAACTGGTGTATTAAGGCGGTCTACTCAGTTTAGGTCAGCCCGGGGAGGTATGATCATGCCGGCCGAAACCTGGCGGCTACTTGATACCGGCGTCTTAGACCCTTACACCAATATGGCCATTGACGAAGCCATCCTCCTGGAACACCGGGAAGGCAAAACGCCGCCGACTTTACGCTTCTATGCCTGGTCGCCGCCTACTATTTCCCTGGGCTATTTCCAGCAACTGGAGAAGGAAATCGACCTGGCGGCCGTAAAGGAACGCGGCCTGGGGCTGGTGCGGCGCCTGACGGGCGGCCGCGCCGTTCTTCACGACGACGAGGTTACTTACAGCGTGGTGGCCCGGGAAGTGCACCCTCTCATGGCCGGTGGCATCCGCCCCTCTTACCTGCGCCTGGCCGAGGCCCTGGCCCTGGGGTTAAAAGAGCTGGGCGCAGCGGTGGAACTGGCTTCCGGCCGCAAAGGGGCTCATGAGGAGCACACCTCGGCCGCCTGTTTTGACGCTCCTTCCTGGTATGAGATCACCAGCAGCGGCCGTAAGCTCATAGGCAGCGCTCAGACGCGTAAAGGGGGCGTGGTCCTCCAGCACGGCTCCATAGTTATTACCTTAAACGTTGACGACCTCTTTGCCGCCCTGAAGATGCCTTCGGAAGCAGTACGCCAGCGTCTGAAGAATAAATTTTACCGCCAGGCCTGCGGCCTGAAGGAAATTGTCGGCCGTAAGGTAGCAGGGGAGGAGATAAAGGGGGCTATTATCCGGGCCTTCACGAGGCTCTACGGGATGGAGTTTATCCCGGGAGAGCTGACAGAAGGGGAAAAAGCGCGCCTGGAGGGTCTAAAGGTTAAATATGCCGGCAGAGAATGGCTGGAACGGCGTTAACGGCCATTTACAAGAAATGTCTGCTGCCGGCGGGGCCCGACTATGCGGTGAACTGAGTGCCTCCCGATCAGGAAATCTTGCCAGGAGGGGGCATTTTTTCATTAGCATTACATCATAATTTGCCACCACCATATTGGTTTCCCTGCTACCAGTTCATGTTATTTTAACAACTAATTTTGTTGGCCCAAGTGAGTTCTCTTATGATTTTGCTCGCCGCTGGTAGGTTTTACGCTTTAGTATAGGTACGGCTTAGTATACCGGCGGGTGAGGTAATCCAAATGCCTGTATAGCCCGGTAAGCTAACAGGGAAAGCTAAGGGCAGAAATTTTCCCTGGGAGGTAATAAACTTGGGCGATAAAAACCGCAGCCGCTTTAGCAATGACGAGCGGACGCGCCTGCAACAGATGCGGGCGGCCGAATACCCCGGCGGGGTGGTGGTCGACCCGGTGCCCATCACCACCGGCGAAGAGGTGACGGTCCTCTATCACGGCCTTCTGGACGCCTGCGGCGCTGACCAGGTGTGGATGCGGACCGGCTATGGCGACGCCAATAACTGGCGGGACATTAACGATCACCGCATGGAGCGCACCGGCTACGGCTGGGTGAAAAACATCCGGATGGAAGACAGCAGCCGTCTGAATATCTGCTTCAAGGACAGCGCCAACAACTGGGATAACAACAACGGCCTCAACTGGAGCTTCGAGATCCACGGCGGCGACTTGCCGGGACGCAGGTAAAAGGCAACCCCCTGCTAATACATTTTAGCAGGGGGTTATATAATTCTATATAATTCTCCATAAACCGGGCATCTGCCGGCATCCGGGAGGCATACTCCCGTCCAGCGGCAGGAATTCTTAAGAGGTGTGGTTCTACTTGATTAATCCGGTAAAAGGATAAAACCCATCTGGCGAAAATGATGGTCAAAAGCCAGTACTTCCTTCAAGTTTAATTCCTGCATAATGATAAAACTGGTGCAATCGGTGAAAGAAAAATCCTTATCGCCGTATTTAATAAAAAGTTCCCATGCCTTTTGCCACCTGGAAGCGGAAACATGTATAATTTTTACCACTTCACTGGCGAGGATGAGGCGTCCGAATTCCACTGCAACAGTATGGCCGGTCCTTACCCGGAGTAACGTAAGAGCTTCATCCAATACATAGTCACTGGTATATAAAGTACCCGTAGATGGAGCCATTTTTTGCCAGAAGGCAAGGGCTTTCCCGTGGTTATCATCGGAACGATCGTATACAGCACACCATCCGGAAGTATCAACGAAAAAGGGCTTCATATTTACCGGCCTTTCCGGGGATAGAGATAGGCATCATGATGAACAGAAAGATCATGATCCTGGCTCTGGATACGGCCGCCTAACTGCCAAACAGGATCTTTGGGCTTAGGGGTGCTGGCTTCTATTTCAGTAAAATAGCGCTCCAGCGATTCCCGGACCTGTTCAGCCATGGATTTGCCGGTAATAACCGCGCGCCGCCGCAAGCGCTCATAAATCTCTTCCGGCAAGTAAATCTGGGTGCGAACAGCCATTATGGGTACCTCCTGCTACAGTATACATATACATTATACAGCAACACATATAAAATGCAAAAGAAAAATTCCGGGCGCGGCTGAGGTACACAAGACTTTTTTAATTGCCGTCATCTTCGCCCCAATTCCCTGCCGGTGGAAAAACTAGCTTTCGCTGGCAAGGCAGGGGGCTTATTGCACAGAACCGCAACTAACCCTTTACAGCTAAAGATAGAAGGGCTGGCTGCTACCTTTGGAGGGCTTATTCGGCATCGACGCCCCTCCAT
The DNA here is from genome assembly GCA_002383405.1 of Moorella sp. UBA4076. Classification (GTDB taxonomy): domain Bacteria; phylum Bacillota; class DSM-521; order Neomoorellales; family Neomoorellaceae; genus Neomoorella. The sequence goes on along the minus strand of DFYS01000107.1, from coordinate 5,297 downwards.
AATTCGGAAACCGGGCTGACTTCACCTTCCAGTACTTTATTCCAGCCCTTGCGAAAAGTGATTACCGCCGGCTTTTAAAGCTACCCTCGCCTTTTTCAATCCCCGCCGCCGCGCCAGATGGTTATCAGGAGCCACAGGAACATCAGGCTGGCGGCGCCGAAACCGATCTCCAGGGTGGGCAGGCGGAAGAAGAGGCTGTTGCCCGGCGCGCCCAGAGCGGTACTGATGATCAGGCTCCCCATTATAATGCTGAAGGCCAGCAATACCACGCTGATAGTTAGCTTGGTGGTGATGCGGTCGAGATGGCGCAGCAGGTCACGCAGGTGGAGGGGTTCGATCCTGACCGTCAGTTCACCTTTTTCCGCCAGGTCCAGCAGGTGCTGCAGCCGGTGGGGCAGGTCCTGCACCAGATCGAGGTTGGCGCTCAGGTTGTCCAGCAGGCTCTGCCAGAGAGCCCGCGCGCTGAAGCGGCGGCGTAACAGCTCGCGTCCGTAAGGCTCGGCTAGCTCGGCCAGCTCCAGCTCCGGGTCCAGTTCCCGCACCAGCCCTTCCAGGGTGAGGACGGTTTTCCCCACAAGGGTAAGTTCCGCCGGCATGTGCAGGTGGTATTTAAAAGCCAGTTGTTGCAGTTCTTCAATGGCCTGGCCCAGGCTGATCTGGCGTAAAGAGAGATGATAGTAACGGTCGCGCAGGGCTTCAATATCCCGGCGCAAAGCCGCCATGTTTACCTCCGGGGGGACCATACCCATGGCGATAATAACTGCCAGCACATCCTGGCTGCGACGGCGGATGATGCCCAGCAACAGGTTGACAAACTGATGCTTACGCTCTTCGCTCAAAACGCCGACCAGGCCGAAATCCATAAAGACGATGACTTCACCCGGCAGGACGGCCAGGTTGCCCGGGTGGGGGTCGCCGTGGAAAAAGCCGTCCACCAGGATCTGCTGGAAAAGGGACTGCGCCAGGTTGGCGGCGATGCGGCGGCGGTCATAGCCGCGGCTGTTGATTTCCTCCCGGTCGTTTATTTTGACGGCATCGACGTACTCCTGGGTTAAAACCCGCTCCGTCGTGTAATCCCAATAGACGGCTGGAATGTAAACGGTGGGGTTGCCAGCCAGGTTTTCCCGCAGGCGGTCGGCGTGGCGTCCCTCGCGCGTGTAATCGAGTTCTCCCTCTATAGCATCGGCAAACTCCGTTACCATCTGGCTGAAATCGTAGATCCGGCCCCAGGAGGTATAGCGTTGGGCGAGGCGTGCCAGGTCGTAGAGGATTTCCAGGTCGATGCGGACCTGCTCCCTGACTCCCGGTCGTTGGACTTTAACAATAACCTGCCGGCCACCAGGGAGAGTAGCGCGGTGGACCTGGCCGATGGAAGCGGCGGCCAGGGGTTCGGGGTTAAAATCGGCAAATACCTTTTCCAGGGGCTGGTCCAGTTCGGTTTCAAGGATCTGACGCACCGCGGCGAAGGGAAAGGGCGGCAGCTGGTCCTGGAGGAGGGTCAATTCGGCGATGATATCAGCCGGCAGCAGGTCAGGCCGGGTGCTGAGGAGCTGCCCCAGCTTGATGAAGGTTGCCCCCAGCTCTTCCAGGGCCAGCCGCAAGCGCCGGCCTGTCGACAGGGGTGCTGTTTCTCGCGGGCGGCGGTGGACCAGCTCCGCCAGCCCGGCCTGATCCAGGAGAAAACCAAAGCCGTAGCGGGCGAGGACATTGGCTATCTGACGGTAGCGGTGCAGGTGAATATAGCGACGTCGCAGGGACAAAGGAAACCCCCCAGTAGTTGTAGCCGGTAAAATTATGAAACCCATTATCTAGAACCATTATACAGCAATTTACCTATTTTGCCAGGGCCGAGGGATAAAGCTGCATCAGGTAGTGGACCGGACCCTGACATTCATTAGCTTGCCCTTAAGAGAGTGGGAAATTTCTTGCTGAAACAGATGAAAAAATGTAACTGCTCAGCCCGGCCAGCGCTTATCTTGATAACAATAGTCCAGGAAACCCATACGATGATTTGCGGGCCCGTGTCTTGGCAGCAAACTAGCGCCTGGAGCGATTTGGGAATGGCAGTGGCCTGAGCAGTTACGAAAAAATTAGTGTTGGCCTTTCTTACAAAATGTGGTATGATAAAGGTGAGGTGTAATAGGTGTCGCCAGAGATCAAAGAATGGCTGGACCAGGCCGAATATGACTTTTCTACTGCTAAAGCCATGTTTCACTCAAGAAAATACCTTTACATGATTTACATGTGCCAGTTGGCTTTAGAAAAAGCCCTGAAAGCTGTCGTCGCCCTGCGTACAGATACAACCCCTCCTAAGACTCATAAATTATTGGTCCTTGTAAAGATGGGGCAGATTACTTTATTGGATACCCACCTTGAGTTTTTGGGAGCCTTAGACGCGATAGGTTCAGGGGCACGTTACCCAAAAGATTTAGCTGCCGCCCGAAAAACTTATAGTCGTATGGTTGCCAGGGATTATCTTGTAAAAACGAAGGAGCTATTGGAATGGATAAGGAAGGACTCGATATTCAAGCAGTCATAGGGCAGTTTGCTGAAGCCTTAAAAACTCAGGGTATCCAGATTGACAGGATTATTTTGTTTGGCTCCCAAGCAAGGGGTGATGCCAGAGAAGATAGCGATATAGATTTGCTGGTAGTATCATCTGACTTTGCTCAAATGCCCCTGTACCGTCGCTATGAAGTGTTAGGTAAAGCCCTGGCCAGAGTAATGCAGCCGATTGAACCGTTAGCCTGCACCCCTGACGAAGTGAAGATTGAAAAATTGAGCAAGGTCAGCTTGCTTTACGACATCCTGGCACGGCAGAAAACTATTGAGTATCAGTTGAATTAATAGAGTTATTTTCTGGCATACCAACCGGGACTATGCCGAGCTTAACATACGTTTGGAAGCATTGTCCCGATAAATAAGATAACACAGATAACACTGTAAGTTGGTGAATACAAGGCCCCGGGGGATTACCCCCTGGGGCCTTGTAGATTATGGATATTTTCCTGCAAAAAAATTTCCAAGCTATCTTTCTAGTAGAGACGCTTATGCCGCAAACAGCTGTAGCAGGATGAAAATATCAGGCGCGACAGACTTCAATCAGGAACCCCGTACTCAACTATTATTTTAATGGCTTAGTCCCTTGGTTCCAATGATCTACGCAAAGTGGAAAGAAAATATCACGGCAGGATTTTGGTTTCGGCTATGCCGGGTTAGGATAGGAACCATTATGTTTAGGGCATGCCAGCAATTTAAGCAAACCGGGATTGAGTACCGGGTTCCCGCGGAGGCTCTAACTTCTGACTTTCTGCCTCTAACCTCCATTAGCACACCGTGACCCGGTATTCCCGCAGCCAGGTGTCCACCTGGGCCAGATAGGCGAAAAGCTGGGGGGCGCTCATGAGCTGGCCGAACCAGGGCAGGTCGAAGGGCTCTTCCTTCTCCGCCAGGGCGCGCACGGCCGGCACGTCGATAAAGGGCAAGATAGGGGCAGCGGGGTCGTTCAGGATATCAAGCATCCAGGTGCGGACGGCCTGCATATAGGCCGGATTAAAAGTCTTGGGGTAAGGGCTCTTGTGCCGCTGCAGGACCGCGTCCGGCAGCTCCCCGTGCAAAGCCCGACGTAAGATGCCCTTTTCGATCTGGCCGTGGAACTTCATTTCCCAGGGGATGTTCCAGACGTACTCCACCAGGCGGTGGTCGCAGTAGGGTACGCGCACCTCCAGGCCGGCAGCCATGCTCATGCGGTCCTTGCGGTCCAGGAGCACCGGCATGAAGCGGGTGAGGGTCAGATAGGAGAATTCGCGCCGGCGGGCGCTGCGGGGTTCCTCTCCCGGCAGGCGGGGCACCTCTTCCAGGGCCTCGCGGTAGCGCCGGGCCACGTACTCTTCCGGCTGCAGCATGGCTTTGAGCTCCGGGGAAAGCAGGCGTATCCTCTCCTGGCCGGCCCTGGTCCAGGGAAAAGTAGCCATGGCCATGGCCTTTTCACTGCGGAACCAGGGATAGCCGCCGAAGACTTCGTCGGCCGCCTCGCCGGAGAGGGCCACCGTGGCTTCTTTTTTAATTTCCCGGCTGAAGAGGTAGAGGGAGGAATCGACGTCGGCCATGCCCGGCAGGTCACGGGCGCGCATGGCCGCGGTGAGGGAGGCAACCAGCTCCGGGGTATCAATGAAGACGTAGTGGTGCTCGCTGCCCAGGTGGCGGGTAACGAGTTCCGCCCAGGGGGCGTCACTGTCGGGCTGGAAGTGACCGGGCCGGAAGTAGCGCTCGTTGTCGACATAATCCACCGACCAGGTGTGGAGAGGGCCCCATCCCCGCTCCTGGAAGGCACGGGCGGCAAAGGCGGTAACGGCGCTGGAATCCAGTCCCCCGGAGAGCATGGTGCAGACAGGCACGTCGGCCACCAGCTGCCGCTCCACGGTGTCTTGAAAAAGCCGGCGGATTTTTGCCGTGGTGGTTTCCAGGTCGTCCGGGTGGGGATGACTTTCCAGGCGCCAGTACCGGTGCTGGTGGAGGCCGGCCCGGTCATAGAGCAGGTAGTAGCCGGGCTTTAATTCATGGACAGCACGAAAAACGCCGTGACCGGGGGTGCGGCCCGGTCCCAGGACAAAAACTTCGGCCAGGCCTTCGGCGTCCACCTCCGCTGGCAAAGCCGGGTGGGCGAGCAGGGCTTTTAGTTCCGAACCGAAAATGAAGGTACTACCCCGCTGGGCGAAAAACAGCGGCTTTACCCCCAGACGGTCGCGGGCCATAAAGAGTTGCTGCCGCGCTGCATCCCAGATGGCAAAGGCAAAGATGCCGTTCAAGCGCTCGACGCACTCCGGCCCCCATTCCATATAAGCCGTCAGCAATGCTTCCGTGTCCGAGTGGCCCTGGAAGGTATAGCCGCGGCCTTGCAGTTCCCGGTGCAAATCGGGGGTGTTGTAGAGCTCGCCGTTGTAGGTGATGACGCAGGTTGCATCACCGCGGCGGCGAACCATGGGCTGGCCGCCGCCGGCCGGGTCAACGACGATGAGGCGGCGGTGGCCCAGGGCCGCGCGGGGGGAAAGCCAGATCCCGTCCGCATCGGGTCCCCGGCAGGCCAGAGTGGCCGTCATCGCCTCCAGAACAGGTCGCTGCCCGGTAAGGTCCATCTCCCAATCCACCAGGCCGGTAATCCCGCACATAAATAAACCCTCCCCAGCGGGCTGCAAAACGCCCTTGGTATTGGCAACCCTTCCTCTGGACGCCTTTGCCCACCGGGGTCACGCCCTTGCAACCCCCCAGGGGGTTCCCCATGATAGATTTTATGCAGG
>DFYS01000043.1 GCA_002383405.1 Moorella sp. UBA4076 | reverse complement strand
CACCTCTATTTTCAGGGTAGTTCTGATCTACGGAAGAATATACGAGAGGTAAATGTGTCGGGAAAGGGGTGCTGCAGGTGGAAGAGACCATCGACGCCCTGATTAAACGCCTGCGCGAGGCCTGCATCAAAAGAAGGGAAATCGAGTTCGCCTATCTTTTTGGTTCCCATGCCCGGGGTACGGCGAATAAACTGAGCGATGTGGACGTAGCTATCTTTTTAGATGAAAGCCGTATACCGCCAGCCGGCCCCTACGGGTATAAAAGCGAGTTGCTTGTCTCCATGAGGCAACAGCTGCGGTTGCCAGTGGATATAGTTATACTCAATGAAGCATCGCTGGCTTTACGTTTTCGGGTCATCAGGGAGGGTAAAATTCTTTTCTGTCGTGATAACAGGACCCGCGGCGGTTTTCAGGAAAAAACCATGCGCGATTATCTGGATTTCCGACCTGCAGCAGGGATCCAGCGGCAATACTTGCTAAAGAGATTGAGCGCCGGGGGTTTCGGGGGTGGACAGGGTGGTTGAAGCCGATGTTATCCAGCAAAAACGAAGCCCCGGTTTAGCCGGGGCTTCGTTGTTACAGGTCGGCGCTGCGGTCGGCATAAGCGATTTTTACGTTGGCCTTGAATTCGGCCAGCCTGCCTTCTTTTACATTGGCGGTTAAGTTGTATACCTCGACGCCGGAAATGTTCTTAACGTCCTGGCTGGCTTCGGCCACAGCCTGCTGGACGGCGTCTTTCCAGTTATGAGGCGATTCGCCTACCAGTTCCACTACTTTAACGTGCAAAAGAGACCCTCCTTCCTGTAAGAAGTTATTTCATGATGGTGTATTTATTATTCCCCGGCCGTTTTGAAAAATCCCCGGTGGCTGGAGGAATCGTCACCAGGTCGAAACAGCCGGCAGGGCGATAGTCGGGATAGAGCATGTAGGCGAGAGCATAATGGTACAGCCGGTGCTGAGGGTTACAAAAGATGCAGAGTGTTTGCAGGAAAGAGCCAGTAACCCAGGAAAGTTTTAACACTAATTTTACAGCACATCAATATTTATTTAACAATTTTGTAATAGAATTTCTATGTAAGATCAAAATCGGACAAGAAGGGGGGAGAAATTAAGACAACTACCCAGCCTGCCTGGCGGTCAACCTGGTAATTATAACCGGGGAGATCTGGCGGCGGCCGGCCAGGTTAGTGGTACTAATACTGGCTAACACTGCTTCGATGAGGGGTGCACTGAGTAGACGGCTTTGCCCGGCACTCAACCTGCCATACGGGAGCTTTGAAAATGGAAACCATCATCACAGGTGCATACCCGTTAAGGATCGAGCCACTCTTAGTACCTTACGTCTTCAAAACTGCAATATAAAACAAGTTGTTTAGGCCGCCATATCCAGCAAAGGANNGGAGAAATGGTCACGCCGGCAAGGTTTGGGTTGTGGGCGGGGCCCACTTTAGTTGAGTGCTGGGTACCAGCAGCAGGATTAAAATGGTAGTTGTTTATGAATGTATTGTCAATGGATCCGGTCGTGCAACGGGTGCAGGTGGATTAAATCCAAAAAGGGGGAAATTTATTTCATGCGTGGAAGACTCATTTTTAGCGTGCTGGCAGTATTACTGGTTTTAGGGTTGGCAGGTGCTTTCCTGCCTGTGGATGCCGCCCAGGCCGCGGATATAAGCATTACCATTGACGGCAATGTACTCAGCACCGACGTCGCGCCTGTCAATGAAGACGGCCGGGTGCTGGTGCCGATGCGGAGCATCTTTGAAGCCCTGGGCGCCAATGTCGACTGGGATGGCAGCACCAGTACGGTGACCGCCACCCGGGGGGAAACCAATGTTAAACTGACTATTGACAGTCGTTTAGGCTTTATTAACGGCGAGCAAAAGTATCTCGACGTACCGGCAAGGCTGGTCAACAACCGCACCCTCGTGCCCATTCGTTTTGTCAGCGAAGCGCTGGGAGCTACGGTGGACTGGGTGGCGGCCAGCAACCAGGTAGTCATCGCCACTCTACCCACTGACCTGTCTGGTAGCCTGAAGCTGAGCGGCTCTACTTCGGTGCAGCCCGTGGCGGAAGAGCTGGCGCAGGCCTTTATGGCTAAATATCCGGCTGTGAATATCAGTATTACCGGTGGCGGTTCCGGGGTCGGCATCAATGATGCTGCTGCCGGCAAAGTTAACATCGGCAATGCCTCCCGCGACCTCAAACCTGCTGAAGCAGCGCAAGGGTTGATAGCTACAGTCATTGCCCGCGATGCCATCGCCGTGGTCGTTAATCCCGCCAACCCGGTCAGCAATTTGACCAAAGAGCAGGTTACAGAGATCTTTACCGGCAAAATCACCAACTGGGAACAGGTAGGCGGCAATAATGCCCCGATTATTGTCAACTCCCGCACCGCTCCCTCCGGTACCCTGGATTATTTTGTGGAGACCTTCCTGGGTGAGGAAGTGGTGACTCCTACAGCCAAACAACACGCTTCCAACGGTTTGCTGCGCCAGGCTGTAGCCGCCAATGAAAACGCCGTCGGTTTCCTCTCTATGGGTTATCTGGATAGCAGCGTCAAGGCCCCCAACCTGGATGGCCAGGAAGTCAACATGGACACGGCGCGGGCCGGCAGTTATAACATCGTCAGGAACTTCAATATGGTAACTATGGGTGCTCCTACCGGTCTGGCCAAGGCGTTTATTGACTGGATCCGGGGTCCGGAAGGACAGGCTATAGTTACCAAAGAATACCTGCCACC
>DFYS01000064.1 GCA_002383405.1 Moorella sp. UBA4076 | reverse complement strand
CCAAAAGTTCAAGAAAACACTACAAAAATGGTTTGGGAGGTGAAGAGAGATGAGTAATCTCCCATGGAAACCCTGGCACGAAGTGGTGCAAATTCGCGACGACCTGAAGTCTGGCGAACTTTCCCTGGCCATCTTTGCCGCCGATCTTTACGACGTGGCGATGGGGAGCGCCAGGCCGGTCTATCAGGACCCGGCCGAGTTCTTCGCCCTGACCTATCCGACCTTCAACCTGCGCGAACTGGCCAAGGACGTACTTCTGCGTTTGGCTGGGAAGAACGATAAGGCCATCCGCCAGTTGGAACTGACCTACGGTGGCGGGAAGACCCATACCTTGATCACATTGTTCCACCTGGTTTCCGCCCCGGAAAACTTACCGGATCTACCCGCCGTTCGTGAATTTATTGAACACGCCGGCATCACCCCGCCACGCGCCAGGGTAGCGGTACTGGCCTTTGATAAGCTAGATGTAGAGAAAGGCATGGCGGTGAAGGATCCCCGGGGCAATACTCGCTGGCTGAAGCAACCCTGGAGTATCCTGGCCTGGCAGCTGGCCGGCGCCGAAGGGTTGAAATTCCTCCATGCCGAAGGTGAGGATTGCGAACGGGAAAGCGCCCCGGCAGAGAACCTTTTAGCGGACTTGCTCTCCCTGCCCGGACGGGAGGGATTGGTCACGTTGGTCCTGCTTGATGAGGTGCTGATGTACGCCCGCGAAAAGATCAGCCTTGACCCTATCTGGCGCGGGCGGTTGCAGAACTTCTTCCAGTACCTTACCCAGGCGGCGACCAAGGTGGAACGTTGCGCGATGGTGGTTTCTTTGCTGGCCAGTGACCCCCGGAAAAGCGACGCTCTCGGCAAGGAGATTGCCAAGGAACTATACGACATCTTCCGACGCGAGCAGGAAGAAGGCATCCAGCCGGTGGTCAAGGAAGACGTGGCGGAAGTATTGCGCCGACGCTTTTTTACCGCGGGCTCCATCAGGGACCGGGAAGCTTTCCGACCGCATGTGATGGCTGCCCTCAAGGGCATTGCCGAACTGGACGAGCAGACTGCCAGGGATGGTAAGGCGGCTGAAGAACGCTTTTTGCGCAGCTACCCCTTCCACCCGGACCTGACGGAAGTCTTCTACACCAAGTGGACGCAACTGGAGGGTTTCCAGCGCACCCGGGGAGTATTGCGGACCTTTGCCCTGGCCCTGCGCGAGGCCGAAAAATGGGACCAGTGCCCGTTGATTGCGGCCAACGTATTCTTGAGCGCCCCTGGCCAGGAGGAGATTGCGGAAGCGGCCCGTGAATTAACCACTGTTGCGGCCACGGAGGAGTATGAGGGTAAACGGCAGGAGTGGGCTGGCATCCTGGAAGGTGAACTGGTCAAAGCGCGGGCCATACAGGCGGAGGCAGCGGGCCTGAGATCCCGGGAAATAGAGCAGGCTGTCCTGGCCACCTTTGTCCATTCCCAGCCTATCGGCCAGAAAGCGTTGACCCGCGAACTACTGGTGCTGCTGGGGCATACCCGTCCGGACCGGATCGAGCTGGAAAAGGCCTTGCACCGCTGGACGGAAATATCCTGGTTCCTGGATGAGGCGGCCATCAACGACGCCAGGGTAGGACCGGATGGCCGCAAAGAATTGCCCGGGTCCTGGCGGCTGGGATCCAAGCCCAACCTGCGACAGATGCATAACGATGCTTGCCTGCGGGTAGCGTCTTCGCCCAATCTTATCGAGGCCAGGCTGATTGAAGCCATTAGAGGAATGAAGAGCCTGACTGCAGGCGCCGCGGCCGCCGGAGCGAAGGTACATAACCTGCCCGAACGGCCCCGGGATATTGAGGACGATGGGGAATTCCATTACGCTGTGCTGGGGCCAAGAGCCGCTTCCACAGCAGGCAACCCCGGCGTTGAAGCCAAGCGCTTCATTGAAGAAACCACCGCACCTGACCGGCCACGGGTCTACCGCAACGCCGTGGTCCTGGCTGTTCCCTCCCGGGATGGACTGGAAATGGCCCGCAACCGGGTACTGGACTACCTGGGGTGGGAGGAAGTACGTAACCTCTTAAAAGGACAAGAAATCGATCTCTTGCGGGCGGAGTTGCTTAACGGCTACCTGGAGGAATCCCGAAAGAAAATTCCCGAGGCTGTCCAGCAGGCCTACTGCCTGGTGGTAACGCTATCAGAGAAGAATGAGATTCAGGCCTATAAACTCACCGTAGGTACTGAATCTCTCTTTAACGTGATCAAGGCCGACCCCCGCGCGCGCATTCAGGAAACGGCGATTAGCGCGGAGGCGCTGCTGCCCGAAGGTCCGTACAACCTCTGGCGCGCCGGTGAAACGGCCCGCCGGGTAAAGGATCTGGTGACTGCCTTCGCCCAGTTCCCGCATTTGCCGAAGATGCTGCACCGCAGGGGAATCATGGAGACACTCATCCTGGGTGTGCGGGAAGGGGTTTTCGTCCTGCGGGTCACCCTGCCCGACCGGTCCGTGCGGACCATCTGGCGGCAGGAACCGATGGATACTGACTTGAAGGATCCCGGCCTGGAAGTGGTTCTACCCGAAGCGGCCACCTTGTCCGCAATAGCCCCGGCTCTTTTGCTGCCTGGTATGCTGCCGGGTCTCTGGCCTGTACCGCCGGAAGTTAAGGTGAAAGACGTGGTGGACTATTTCCGGGGCGGCCATGTCGTGAACGTGGACAAGGGGGGCTTTCAAGAGCCGCTGGTAATACCCAAGGCCGAACGGACGGTGGTGGAAACGGCCATAGCGGAGGCCGTCCAGGCAGGGAAGCTTTGGCTGACGAACGGGATGGCCAGTATCCTGGCAGAACCCGTACCAACCGGAATCCTGACTGACGAGGCTAAACTGCAACTGCCCCCGGCGCCGATCGCCGCCACCGCTGTCCTCCCGGCCAACCTCCGGGGGCCTGGTCAGCTCCGGAAACGACCGGCCTCGCTATTTCCGTCGCGCTGTCTGGCAAGACAGGCCAGAACCTTCCCTGGGTGACGGTCCGGGAAGCCATTGAAGGGGCGCTACGCGCCCGGATGTTGGAAAAAACCATCGACTCCGGCCCCCTGGCCGTGCGACTTCAGCGGCGCCCAGCATGTCAAGGTGCGGGTGCCTGAAGTATTACCACCTCCACCCCCGCCTCCGCCGCCACCACCAAAACCCGGGGTAAAGGTAGCCGAAGCAGAACTCCGTCCCAACGAAATCCAGGATCTGGCTGACGTAATCGGCGAATTAGTTGCCGCTGCCGTCGGCTTGGAGCTGACTTTCCAACTGCGGGTGGAACTGGCCGGGGCACCGAAATTGCCGGATGCGGTCGTGGATAAGATTAACCAGCTACTTGCCGGGGTTACGGAGGGGCTTAAACTTGTATAGGCGTAAGGAGGGCTAAATTCATGGCAAATATCGAGAAATTTGTCCGCTGTTCAGCCGGTAAAGAAACCTTTTACGGCCGTCTGGAAGGAGAGACTATTATTGCTCTTAAAGGGGATATTTTTGGCAGCTGGGAGGAAAGTGACCGGCGGTTTCATTTAAACGAGGTAAAACTCCTGGCGCCCTGCCAACCTTCCAAGGCGGTTTGCGTGGGTCTAAACTACCGCCGCCATGCCGCTGAGCTGACCATGAACGTACCGGAGGAGCCGGTCATCTTTATCAAACCTTCGACCTGCATCATTAACCCCGGCGAGGAAATAATCTCCTGGCCCATGGTCGAGCGCCTGGATTATGAAGCCGAGTTGGCAGTGGTTATCGGCCGCACCGCCCATAATGTTAAGGAAGAGGAAGCCTGGGAGTATATTTTTGGCTATACAGCGGGGAATGATGTTACCGCTCGCGATTTGCAGCAAAAAGACGGCCAGTGGACCAGGGCCAAGGGGTTCGATACCTTTTTACCCCTGGGGCCTTACCTGGTACGGGGGATAAACCCGCCGGATCTCAGCGTCCAGTCTTATTTAAATGGTGAACTGAAGCAGGACGGGCGTACCTCCCAGTTAATCTTTTCCATACCCTGCCTGGTGAGTTTTATCTCCCAGGTAATGACCCTGTTACCAGGGGACATAATTATGACTGGTACGCCGGAAGGCGTAGGTCCTATGCAGGCCGGCGATACCATAGAAATCAGGGTGGAAGGAATAGGAAGCCTGGTAAACAGGATAGCAGCACCCCGGCGATAATTTAAAAAAAGCTCGCCCCTGTTAAACCTTGCTAAAGGCGGCCCGTATGTTTTATAATATTGCCAGATCCTACCCCGAGGTATCGGGGTATTTTTGTAGGGGAGCGCACCATGACCGAGATTGTCCGCGCCCAAGGCCTGACGAAAAAGTATAACGGGTTTACGG
>DFYS01000014.1 GCA_002383405.1 Moorella sp. UBA4076 | reverse complement strand
TCCTTGTATAAGGGCGAGAAGTGGCTCCTGAAGGGAACCTGCCTCACCCCTGTTAGACCAGCATACTGTTTCGCAAGAACGCTATTTTCAGGCTCTGGTAATACTAAACAACGCCAGGTGGGAAGGATGCATCGACCTTGCCCAGGATCCTTGTTGTCGATGACCAGCACGGGGTGCGGGTTTTGCTGCAACTGGCTTTCCAGGAGGAAGGCTACCAGGTCGCTACCGCCGTTAACGGGCGGGATGCCCTGCGTCAGGTGGAACGCTGGCGGCCGGACGTAGTCGTAATGGATGTCCGTATGCCTATTATGGGCGGGTTGGAAGCCCTGCCCCGCATCAAGTCCCTGGCACCCCGGACAGCAGTGATTATCATGTCAGCATACGTGGAGTCAGACGCGTTGCCGGAGGTATGGCGCCTGGGGGCCGACGACTTCATCTTCAAACCCTTCGACCTGGATGAGCTGAAGACCAGAGTGAGGAGAGTTTTACCCGCTACGGCTCCGGGCTGCAGGAAACTGGCACCCTGATAACGAAATATTTAAGCCGCCTGCCTGTTACAGCAGGTGGCTTTCATTTTTTGAAGGCAGAAGACAGGAAGCAGGAGGGCCGTGGGGACCCGGCACTTTAATCTCGGGCGGCTCGATCCCCAGCAGGTATGCACTCTGGTGGTTTCCATTCTTAAAGCCGCTGTATTGCTGGTTGCGTGCTGGGGCTGGAAACAGAGGTTGGAAGCAGGAGGTAAGCAGACTGTGGCGATCCGATGGGACCTGTATGTTATCATTACTACCGAGCTGGGCCGCGGCCGGCCGGCTCTGGAGCTGGCACGTCAGGCTCTGGCCGGCGGGGCGACGGCCATCCAGCTGCGGGAAAAAAACCTGCCGGCCCGCGACCTGGTAGAGCTGGGCCGGGAGATGCGTCAACTTACCCGTGCGGCCGGGGCGGCCTTCATTATTAACGATCGCCTGGATATCGCGCTGGCGGTGGCGGCTGACGGGCTGCATATCGGCCAGGATGACTTGCCGGCCAGGGTGGCGCGGCAGCTTTTGGGTCCCGACCGGATGCTGGGTGTATCAGTCGGGACGATTGCCGAGGCGCGGCAGGCCGAAGCTGATGGGGCCGATTATCTGGGTGTGGGTAGCATTTTTGCCACCGGCAGTAAAGGGGACGCCGGGGAACCCATTGGTCCGGATGGTTTAAAGGCTATCCGGGCGGCTGTGGGCATCCCTGTTGTCGGTATCGGCGGGATCAACAGCCGCAATGCGGCGGCGGTAATTGCCGCCGGTGCCGACGGCGTGGCCGTTATTTCTGCCGTCATCGGCGCCCCGGATGTCGCGGCTGCTGCCCGGGAATTGCTGACAGCAGTCCGGCAGGCCAGACGACGGGAAAGATGAAAACAGGACACAGCGGGTGGTTTTACCAGGTACCGGTACGGGAAAAATAGCAACTGGAGCAGGGTAATGCCTCCTGGTATCGCGGGGAAAACTTATCGCTTTCGCGGAAAAATAGCAACAGGAGCAGGATAATGCCTGCCTGGGGTAGAAGTAAATGGCGGGTGTTGCTTATGGATCTGGAAAGTATCCGCGCCCGCGCCATGGCCTGCCGGCGCTGCGGCTTGAGGCAGAGGGCCAAGCAGGTCGTTTTCGGCGAAGGGAATCCCCATGCCGTGATCATGCTGGTGGGAGAGGGCCCCGGGGCGCAGGAGGACGAGCTGGGGCGGCCCTTTGTCGGGCCTGCCGGCCAGCTTTTAGATCGCATCCTGGCTGCTGCCGGCTTGCAAAGGGAAGAATTATATATAACCAATGTTGTCAAGTGCCGGCCGCCAGGCAACCGGGCGCCGGACGCGGACGAGGTGCAGACCTGCCGGCCCATCCTGGCAGCCCAGATTAAAATTATCCGGCCGCGGATAATCGTCTGCCTGGGAGCGGTGGCCACCAGGGCTTTAATCGCCCCCGGGGCCAGTATTACCCGCCTGCGCGGTCAGTGGATTACCAGGGCCGGCATTCATTTTCTGCCGACCTTTCACCCGACGGCCCTGTTGCGGGATGCTGCCAGGAAACGGCCGGTATGGGAGGATTTTAAGGCCCTGCGTGCCCTTTACCAGGACCTGCAGGTGCAGCAGATGACATTGACTTTTGAACGCGAGGGTCACCGTGAAGGGCAAACCCCGCATGGGGAATGTGAGGTTAAACTAAATGAAAGCCTATCTGCCGGATACGGCAGCCACGCAGGATTTAGGTAGGCGTCTGGGGGAGGTTCTGGGCGCGGGGGATGTGGTCGTCCTCTCCGGGGAACTGGGGGCCGGCAAAACCACCCTGGCCCAGGGAGTGGCATGCGGCCTGGGGGTAAAGGGAATGGTTACCAGCCCTACATTTACCCTGATCCAGGAGCATACGGGCCGCCTGCCCTTTTATCATCTTGATGTCTATCGCCTGGAAGAAGCGGATGCCGCCCTGGAGCTGGGGCTTGAGGAGTATTTCTACGGCCAGGGGGTAACCGTCATCGAGTGGGGAGAGCGCCTGGCCAGCCTTTTGCCTGCTGAGTATCTGGTAGTCAGCCTCGAGTACGCCCCCGGCGGCGGCCGTATGGCCACTCTCATGGCGCGGGGAGAGCACTATCGACAGCTTATTGCCGCGCTGCGTGCCCGCTACGGAAGCAACGTCCCCCAGGGCGAGCCTTCGGCCAACACTCAATTGGGGACAGATTAGACGCCCATGCCGCTTGCGGGCGGCACCAGCAGCAGGATGAAAAATGGCAGGGTGTGGGACTTCAATCNNGAACTGGCGCAGCCAGTTCCTACCAGCCTCTCACATCTCACATTTCATATGGGGGAGTTGGAATCAATTGCTGGTCCTGGGGATTGATAGTGCCACCCGGGTGGCCGGGGCGGCCATCGTTGATGAGCAACAGGTGATAGCCGAAGTCTTTTTCAATACCCGTAAAAACCATTCCCAGCGCCTGTTGCCCATGATTGATGCCATGTTGCGTGAAGCCGGCGTAAAACTCGCCGACCTGGACGGCCTGGCCGTCGCCCTGGGGCCTGGCTCTTTCACCGGCCTGCGCATCGGGCTGGCCACCGTCAAAGGCCTGGCCCATGCGGCGCACAAACCGGTGGCCGGCATTCCCACCCTGGATGGCCTGGCCTGGAATGCCTGGGAGGTACCGGGTCTGGTCTGTCCGGTGCTTTACGCGCGTCGCCAGGAAGTATATACAGCCCTTTACCGCTGGCAGGAGGGAGAATTATGCCGTCTAACCCCGTACCAGGCCCTGGATCCTCATTCCCTGGTCGTGTTATTAAATTCCTGCACACAACCGGTCTATTTTTGTGGCGATGGAGTGGCGCCTTACTGGGAGGTATGGCAGCAGCTGAGCACCAGGGTGCACTTGCTCCCCTCCACCGCTACCCTGCCGCGGGCGGCGCAGATAGCCCGATTGGGGAAGGAGCGCCTGCTGGCCGGGAAAGGGGACGACCTTTTCCAATTAAAGCCACTTTACCTGCGGCCGTCACCGGCGGAAACGCAGCAGCCGAGCCCATTGAAGTGCACATCGTGCCCATGATCAGCGAGTACCTGGACGGCATCCTGGCTATTGAGCGGGTTTCCTACCCCACCCCCTGGGTGCGTCATGCCTTCCTCAATGAGATCTATAACAATAATTTCGCCTACTATTATGTCGCCCTGGCCGGCAAGAAGGTCGTCGGTTATGCCGGGATGTGGATTATCCTGGATGAAGCCCATCTCACCAACGTGACCGTTCACCCTGCTTACCGCGGTCGCCGCCTGGGCGAGCTGCTGATTCGGGTGCTGATGCAGGAAGCGGTGTACCTGGGCGCCGACCGCATGACCCTGGAGGTGCGGGTTTCCAACCACCCGGCGCAGCGCCTTTATGAACGCCTGGGCTTCGCCAGTGCCGGGGTGCGCAGGGGTTATTATAACGATAACCGCGAAGACGCCATCATCATGTGGAAACACTTCTTTGAGGAGAATAGTTTTGGAACAGGCAGCTACTATCCTGGCCATTGAGACATCCTGTGACGAAAC
>DFYS01000116.1:1303-4677 GCA_002383405.1 Moorella sp. UBA4076 | reverse complement strand
AGGGGCGGCGCAAAAATAACTTCCGGTTTTCAGTGTTTAGGGCTCAACGTGTAGTTGCGCTTTGGTTGTGTGGAGTGGCGAGACAGGTTGAGCTTAGCAAATTCCCCATCGGAGATTTTGAGTCCCGTCGGGTACTCGGTACGATTGAGGTAGGCTGTAACTTTGAGGCCGGTGGATGTAATCGTCGTTTGGAGGTAGTTCATGATGGTCTCGTAGCTGTCAAGCGGTCTTCCCGCCCAGTTCTTGCTGACTTCACTGAACAGCCGGTGTTCAATCGGATTCCACTTGGATGCACCTGGCGGGTAATGGCATACCGTCACCGACAAGCCGTGGGTTTCGACCAGCTTCCTATGTAACCCAACCTTCCAACCCCGGCCTACCGCGGCGTTACTACCGCCACCATCGGCCAGAATCAAGATTTTGGTTGCTTTTGGGTACCGGTGCCGCCCCTCGGTTTGCCACCAAGCGGCCAGACAGTCGGTCGCGAATTCGGGTGTATCGTGGGAGGTACCGACAAACACTGCCCCACAGTTGGCCTTAACATCATAAATGCCGTAGGGAATAGCGATGCCGTCAGCGATGGAGCGAAAGTCGTGGTCGTTGACCGAAATCGGTTCATAGTGCCAGGCGGTACCGGGATTCTTGAATCTCCCCACCAGTTCCTTTTTCTTGGTATCGACACTGACCACCGGCATTTCCTCAGCAGTGAACTGCTTCCGTAGTTCGGCGATATAGGCGAACTGTTCATCCCGGTCCTGGGGCGAGCCAGCGCCAAGCTTTTTATGATTGACGCGCAGGGAGAAGCCGAGTTCCTTGAGGAGCTTCCCCACCGTATTGGGGCAAACCTGGATATCCAGGGACTGCAGTTCGGCAGCGATTTTCGCCGTTGTCTTCCGGGTCCATTTTAGACCCGAGATCGGATCCCCGGCTACCTCATCTTGCATCAGTTCCTGGATGCTGGCAATCACGGCTGGGGTTTTTTTTAACGGGCCTACGGCCCGCTCCCGACTTGCGGATGCCTTCGCGCTCGAAATCCTGGGCCAGCAGTTCCTTGCGCCCCCTGGCGACCGTCTTCTCATCGATACCGAGCAGACTGGCAATGCGGCGATCCCCACCGTGACCCCAGCGCAGCGCTTCCATGCCCGCAAAGAGCCGCCGCTGTTTTTCGTTCAGTAGGCTGAAGAAGATGATAATGGCTGCCTTCAGTTCATCGGGAAACAGTTGGACGCCCGTAGAGCGCAGTTCGAGTTCCGGGCCTTGCTCCAGCAGATGCCGGTTCCAAAGCTGTCTTTGTTTCTGGTGTGCATCTCGGGAGCAGTAGAGGAACTGCCCCGCTACCGCCTCTCGATCCAGGCGTTCTTGTTGGACCAGCTTGCGCAAGGCATCCTTGACGCCCACATGGAGCCTATCCTCCAGTTCACTGGCAAAGTAGCCGGCCTCGGCGGTATCCACCAGGGTCTCAGCCGTACGCACCAGGGTCCCGTGCCTGGAGAACCAGACAGAGCGGAACGACCACAGCCCGAGTTCATCGAACCTGGCGATCTCGTCCAGGGTGTAATAGCGGCCCCGGTGCGAGTAGCTCGTATGGTAGGCGAGGTCGCGTAGCTTGCGAAACACGGTCAGGTCAACGTCCGTTCCCAGGGCCCGTTTCAGGTCTGCCATGGTAGCGACGCGCTGCTTGTGGAAGAGGTCTCGCAGGGTCTGAGCATCAAAGCGTTTGGGGGCTGACATGTTAGAATTACGCCTCCTTAAGCGTAACTCTAACATATGGATCGTTCTGTGTCAACCTTTGCCACGGTTCAGCGAAGCCGCTCTACAAGCAGCTTATGGCACTCTCCTCTTGCAGGCTCCCAGTTGGAACCATGGCCCAATCTGATAGAATTGCGTTGGAAACTGGATATTTATTTTTGAGTCAGCCCTTAAACAATCGCAGTTCGCTCTGATTCTCCCTTTTCTTTTTCCCTGCTGCCGGTACCCTCCCAATTGGCCGCCCGCTGGTGGTAATAGCCCAGGGCAAAGTAACCCTGTTCCTCCAGAGTCAAGATGGGAGGGAAGGAGGCCAGGTTGGCCATAACACCCTCCAGGAGTTGCTGCCAGCGGTAATAGAGGCCGGGTTTTTCTTTGCGCAGTTTCCCCAGATGGCTCTGGCTGCCCCGCAACAGGCGGCTGAAGACGGCAGCCGGCGCTGTCGAGGCAGTACCGTAGAAGCGATCGACAATAGTGGCCTTTACCCCGGGGAGAGCCGAACGCTGGACGCCCTCCAGGACGGCCAGCAGGCGGCCACAGAGATAGGCGGGGTTTTGATTGGCCGGGTCGAGTTTTTCCAAGGTTGATCCCTCCAATGAGTATGGTTTTTGGGCCAGGAGTACCATTTTAATCAGGGCGGCCCGGGGCCGGGTGATTTTCTGCTCCGCCCGGGCGCGCTTGATGGCCTCGTAAAGGAGCCAGTTGGGCAGGGGGCCGCCCTTCAGGGCCACGTGCAGCAGGGCTTTGGGTGTCGTCGGCGGCAGGTCTTTAGACTCCCGGACAGTACTCAGAGCCAGGGAGTACAACCCCAAGGGTGATCCTTCCTCACCCTTTAGATCCACCAGGCGCTGAAGCAGGAAGTAGCGGCTCAAATTGCGTTTAACATCCCCCAGGGTGGTCTCCACCCAGTCGCGTACCGCCACCCGCGCGCCGCTGGCCGCCAGGGCTGTAGCATAAAAGGGGTTGGTGTCCTCCAGGTCCACCGGTTGGCCGCTATAGACGGAAGCCAGAAGGGCTTTGACATCCTCCGGTTGCGGGTCGGAGAGCATACTGGCTATAGAGAAATCACTCTCCTGCCTGGTCCAAAAGAGGTAGATGCAGGAGCCCAACCGCAGATGGGTGGCGTCGTTATCGATCAAGGCATTGGCTGCTTTGCCGTAACGTTCGGCGCAATCGTAACAGATGGGGGCGATGAGGGAGGCCTCTAAACCATAGGATTCAAAGGCGGTATTGTTGGCCGACACCAGGGTCATTCCCGCCGTCTGTCCTCCGGGAATACCCTTTATTTTAACCGGGTGGCGCTCGGCCGGCGGTTTTTCCTGGCCGCAGAGCAGGCAGGTAGTAGCCTGTCCCTCCCGGGGGCTGGTATAATCAGCCCAGAAACTCTGGACGTCCGGGTCTTCTACCGGCAGGTGGCCGTCCACCCGGAAGGTTAGATTATCAGCCGGGTTAAAATCCCTGGGGAGGGTGGCGGTTGCCGGGTTCCAGTTTTGCAGGAAGCTTAAAACAGCCTGCACCCCTTTATTGCCGGTGGCGGCGGCACACTGGCGCACCAGTTCGATAAAAGCGCGGTGACATTCTTGCACCCGTTGCGGTTTGGATTTTTCATCACCCAGTCCCAGGACGTA
>DFYS01000116.1:0-1280 GCA_002383405.1 Moorella sp. UBA4076 | reverse complement strand
TCCAGGTCAATAAACCAGCGAATAGCAGTTGGCAGGTACATAACTGGCGGCAGGTCCAGGCGCTGGGAATAGGCCCGCAGGCTTTCTAGGAGCATACTGCCTTCTCACCTCCGTTTTCTTGATAGAGTTCCCGCGGTACTGCCAGGATGCCGTTTTCCAGGCGGGCGGAGAAGAAGATGGGGTTCCCAGTATTGCCGTCAGGACTGTAACTCAGGTCAAAGAGCATCCGGCCCAGGTCTTCGCTGTGCCTGATGGGCCGGTCATTGCTGCCCACCGGGGCGAACTGGGCGGCGAATTCCCGGCAACCCAGGCAGGGCCGGTGGTGGCACTGGCCTTTCTCTACCCGGCGCCGGAACTGGTCGCGGTACTTGGCGGGGTGAATATCGCGGGCATGGGGAGACAGGATCTGCTCGGCGCGGATAATATAGGCCACGTCGCGCAGGGCTAAGGTATGGCGCTGCGCCCGATCCTGATCAGCGTAGTAGCCGCCACCGTTTTTCGCCCAGCCCCGGACTGTAGAGATGGCTATTGTGTTATTCACCTCGTTGCGCAGGATGGAAAAGTAGCGAATAGGTCGCAATACCTCGATCTGCCGTACCTGCCAGTGAAACTCCGGCTTCCAGAAGATAGCCTCCAGGATGCCCCGTGCCGCCGACGGCGTCATTACCGGATAAGAGACCCGTTCCACCTTCATTTCCGGCCGGGTAAAACAGGCTAAATCACCCCAGACCTTAACCGCCAGCCAGCTGTTTACCCCGGGTTTTTCAACTGCTTTCTCGACTATCGTTGCTTCCACTTTTACCTGTCACCATCCTTCCTTCTTTCGCTCGTTCTTTTTGCAATCCTCGCCGGCAGGGAGCCAGGCTTAAAACACGGCTATAGTTATACTGCTGTGGGAGCGCTGCGTTCTATTGCTCATTTCCTCCATTCCTCTTGTGACCCGAAGAAAATTCCTCACCCACCACAATTAATTTAAGAACCCTGGTCTGCCTGCTTTAATATGACTACCACTATCTGAGCCCCCTGAAGCTGTCTGCTGTTACGATCACCATCCCATCCTAACCCGGCACAGCCGGAACCAAAATTTTGCTGCGATATTTTCTTTCCACTTTGCGAAGATCGTTGGGACTAAGGGACTAATCATTGCTAAAGCCTCGCCGGCTATTTATTGTTACCAGACTGACCGTCAGTCAGAAATAGACAATAAACACTTATGCCCAGCACTCAACCTGCAATACAGCAGCTTTGAGAATGGAAACCATCAAAAAAGTGCATATCCC
>DFYS01000132.1 GCA_002383405.1 Moorella sp. UBA4076 | reverse complement strand
AAGTGGCGCCTGAAGGAAACCTGCCCCACCCCTCAAACTCACATAATACTGCCATTTTCATCCTTCTGTTGCTGACCGCCGTTTTCATCCAGATTTCCCAAAGGAACAGGCCGGGTAGCGGCACTCCGGGCAGCTCTGACAGAGCCCGCCGGCCGCCAGCCCGGCTATATCTTTACGCTGCAACCGCTCACCGGTCAAAAGCCGCGGCAGGACCAGGTCAAAAACGGTAGCCCGAAAATACATCACACACCCTGGCAGGCCCAGAACAGGCACCTCATTCCGGTAGGCCAGCATAAACATGGCTCCGGGCAGTACCGGCGCCCCGTAGGTGATAACTTCCGCTCCGGTACGGCGAATACCCTCCGGGGTCACATCATCTGGATCGACCGACATACCCCCTGTCAGCACAACCATTTCCATACCCGCCGCCAGCATCTCCTCAATAGCCGCCTGGATGGCGCCGGCGTCGTCGGGCACAATCTTTTCCAGGGCGACCTCTGAACCAAAGGCGCCGATTTTGGCCCGCACTACCGGGCCGAAGGCATCCTGGACCCGCCCTTTATATACCTCGCTGCCGGTGGTAATCAAGCCCACCTGCCAGCGGCGGTAAGGCACCACCTGGATAATACCCCCGGCGCGGCGGCAAATCGCCTCCACCCCGGCTACCACCGCCCGCGGGGCCACCAGGGGAATCAACCTGGTGCCGGCTACTATCTGACCGGCAGTTACGGGATAATTATTATGCAGGGTGGCCAGGATAATGTCCGTCTCCTGGTTCACTTCCTGCAGGGCCGGGAGGTTTATCTTCAAGAGGCCGTCCCTGGCAGCCATCAGGTTGACCTTGCCTTCCCGCGGCTCACTGTATGCCAGGCCGTGGTCCCCTTCCCCGGCGGCGGCCTGCGCCAGGCGGACAGCCGCCTCATCCTCATGTACCTCATCCGGCCCCAGGGCGAGAACATAAAGGTGCTCTTTGCCCATTTGCAGCAGTTCGGGTATATCTCCCGCCTGGATGATATACCCTTTCTTGAATCGCCTTCCCTTGAATTCGCCGGGAACGATCTTGGTCAGATCGTGGGCCAGAATGGTGCCTGCACTCTCTTCTACCCTGACTTTCTGTAACATTTCCTTTGCTCCTCCGAAATGAGATGTACCCCTGTTATATTCGCCCTGGTTACCAAAATGCCTGCTAACTGCCGCTATTAATTTTTAAAGCCACCGATTGAGCAATCGGTGGCTTTAATTGCCAGGGCATTATATCAACCTTATCGCCTTGCGGTCGCAGGCCGTCAGGCAACGGCCGCAGCCCAGACAGGTGGGCGCAATGAACCACGGTTCGTCTTCTTCTTCACGCAGAATGGAACCCGTCGGGCAGACACGCATAGCCTGGCAGTCGGCCTGGCCGTCGCATAGGCTGGCATCAATATAGGCTTGACGGGCCATAATAGAGCAAGCCTCCAGTTATATCAGGCCAGAGCCGGGACCGACTGGCCCTAATTCCAGGCTTTTTAGACTTAAGATGAAGAAATGATTGGGGGCAGGCCGGCCAGTTACTTTAAAATTAATGTACGGCTGCTTCCAGCTGTTCCTTTAGCTTTTCTTTTGGCATATAGCCAATAATCCGGCCTGCTTCCTGGCCAGCGTTAAAAATAACCAGGGTGGGGATGCTCATAATACCGTAGCGGGCGGCCAGTTCCTGGTTTTCATCGACATTGACTTTGGCAAACTTAATGCTACCCTCGTAATCTTCGGCCAGCTGTTCCAGCACCGGCGCCATCATACGGCAGGGACCGCACCAAACCGCCCAGAAGTCAACTACTACCGGCAGCGGCGCCGATAAGACTTCGGCTACAAAGCCGCCATCATCAACATTAACAGGTTTGCTCAATTGTGAAACCTCCCTCAGTAATTCTGATCCGCATTAATAATTCTGTACCCCGTCAACAACCAGCTGTTTAAAAGGACCAAAACCGACCAGGTCGATATCCAGGCCCCGCGATGCCTTGATACCCTTTTGCAGGTAAACCTTCAAGCCATCCAATTGTTCCTGCATAAAACTCCTGGTATCACCCGGCGCTCCTGCATACACGGCAGGGCGAATAGAGACACCAGCTCACCCGCCGCACATTTCCAGTTTTACCGTTATTGTATCCGATTTTTCCTTGATATATTTTTCCGCCTTGGGGCTGATCCGGACATCCATGCTAATCCCTCCTTCAAAATGAGATGTGAGCAGTGAGAGGCGATAGAGAT
The DNA here is from genome assembly GCA_002383405.1 of Moorella sp. UBA4076. GTDB lineage: Bacteria > Bacillota > DSM-521 > Neomoorellales > Neomoorellaceae > Neomoorella. The sequence continues at coordinate 4,906 of DFYS01000132.1, read as the reverse complement.
GGCCTCCATGGATGGTTCCTTACCTCACCGGGGGTGCCTCTCTCCTCTCTCGATGCGATTATACTATAACCATTTTTCGCTGTCAATATGTTATCAGAGTGGTTTTGCGGTTTTCTGGGCCTGCTGGGCCTGGTAGCGCAGGCGGGCGCGGCAGGTTTCACAGGTATAGACGGCGTTTTTCTCGCGGGCGAGGCGCCGGTAATCTTTATGCACTTTGGTGATCTCTTCTTTACGGCCGCACATAACACATTTTACTTCCATCATTGTCACCTTCCCCGGTAGCTAATATTCGCTATACCGGCGGACTTTTCCTGTCGGACGTATATTTTTTTTTATAATGGAAAACCTGATTGCAGGCTGGAAAAAAGGGAGGGAGCACCTTGCAGCGAGCTGAATTCTACCAGCTTGCCGGCGTTATCCTCGATCTGGCTGTCGAAGCCCACGCCCTTTTACGGGGGGCCACCCGGCAGGAGATACCCGGGGTCAGAGAGGATAAGGAACAACACCCCAACGCCGTCATTACCACGATTACGATCATGGATGCCGCCGGTGCCCGGGCGATGGGTAAACCGCAGGGGACATACATAACCATCGATGCTCCGGAACTGCGGGTGGAGGACCCGCCCGTTCATGAGGCTATCGCCAATCTCCTGGCCGGGAAATTAAATTTGTTATTACAAAAACTAAATGTCAGCCCTGCCGACCCGGTGCTGGTGGTAGGCCTTGGTAACTGGGAAGCCACCCCCGATTCCCTGGGTCCTAAAGTAATTAACCAGTTTACCGTCACCCGGCATTTATTAAAATACGCCCCGCAAAGTATGCCTGCCGGCACCAGACCGGTGAGCGCCCTGGCCCCCGGCGTCCTGGGAACTACCGGCATCGAAACGGCTGAAATTCTGCGCGGGGTTATAGAAAAAACGAAGCCGCGGGTGCTGATTGCCATTGATGCCCTGGCGGCCGGCGATTTGCAACGCGTGGGCAGTAGTATTCAAATCAGCGATACCGGTATTAATCCCGGCTCCGGGGTCGGCAACCAGCGCGCCGATATTAACCAGCAAACGATGGGTATTCCCGTTATCGCCATTGGTATCCCCACCGTCGTCCATGCCGGGGTGATCATTTACGAAGCTTTAAGCCAAATGCAGCAGGCTTTTCCAAACATCAACCTGCAGCTCAACCAGGCCGCCGGCCAGAACCTGGCCCGTAATGTCCTGGCACCCTTCGGCGGCAACCTGACTGTTACGCCCAAGGAGGTTGACGACCTGATCCACAACCTGGCCTGGGTAATCGGCAATGCCCTGAATAAATCCCTGCACAGCACTCTGCTCCAGGCGCAGGCGGCTATTCCTTTACATTAAAAAGGATGGCGGCTGCCACCGCCATCCCTGGAGATTCTACTACCGGGTATCCCGAACTAGGCTTTGAATTGCTGGGCATTAACGCCACCGGTGGTAAAAGCGGGGTTGGGACCGCTAATACGGCCGGTAACGTTCTGGGCGGCACCCAGTTCCACGTCAGCACCACCAAGGCCGCCAGCCTGATTGCCCAGGGACTGCTCATAGGCAGCAATCATCTTTTTGACCATTAACCCTCCCACAGAACCGTTAACTTTGGAGGGCAGGTCGCCCAGGTAACCGTTATAATTGGTGATTCCCAGCTCGCCGGCCACTTCCTGCTTGAAGTTCTCCATCTGGCCGCGGGCCTGGGGGATCAGGAGACGGTTGGTCCTTCCTCCTTGCGGCATTCAAGTTTCACCTCCTTTATCGTTGTGCAGTCTTAGTATGGAGCCGGCGGCCTTTTTTTATGCTTAGTATTATTTGGCTAGCGAAATCTTTCATTAATACTGCAAAAAAGGAAAACGCCCCCGCGGCGTCAGGAATAAACAATTTTGACAGGGGGCTCCAGGCGAAAAGCTAGAGTTGACCGTGATGGGATTCGATTATCCGCCGGGCTGTAGCGACCAGCGCCAGCGTCGCTAGTGTGGCTGAAAAGCTACTTTTCCATGCCCGCAGCGCATGGTAAATTTTGTTTTTTATAATTGTAAAGCGGCGATTTTTTCCCTGGCTGCCTGGTGGAGTGCCTGGTATTCCGGGGTTTGCCAGAGGTTTTCCTGGCAGATCCGGCGCGCGTCCTGGCGCGCCTGTTCCAGGATGCGGCCGTCCTCGGGCAGGCTGGCGAGGCGGAATTCCGGCAGGCCGTGCTGGCGGGTACCAAAGAATTCCCCCGGCCCGCGCAGGCGCAGGTCAGCCTCGGCAATGGCGAAGCCGTCCTGGCTGGAGACCAGGACGGCCAGCCTCTCGCGGGCGGCCTGGCTGTTAGCGGTCAGGAGCAGGCACCAGGCCGGGGCCGTTCCCCGCCCGACGCGGCCGCGTAGCTGGTGCAGCTGGGCCAGGCCCAGCCTTTCCGCTCCCTCAATCAACATCACCGTTGCGTTGGGGACATCAACCCCCACCTCGACTACGGTCGTCGCCACCAGGACGGCGGTTCGTCCCTCCCGGAAGGCCCGCATTGCTTCTTCTTTTTCGCCGGGCTTCAGACGCCCGTGGACAAGTCCCACCGGGTATTCAGGGAATATTTCTCGTTGCAGTTTGGCGGCCATGGCAATGGCCGCTTCGGCGGCAATGCTGTCGCTTTCATCAATCAGGGGGCAGATGACATAGGCCTGGCAGCCCCTGGCAATCTCCCGCCGGATGAGCTGGTAGGCTTTAGCCCGCTGTTTTTCTGATACAATCCTTGTAGTCACCGGCTGCCGCCCGGGTGGCAATTCGTCCAGCAGCGACACATCCAGGTCGCCGTAGACGGCCAGGGCCAGGGTGCGGGGTATAGGGGTAGCCGTCATCACCAGCAGGTCGGGGCTGGCCCCTTTGGCCTGGAGAGCGGCGCGCTGGCCGACGCCGAAACGGTGCTGTTCGTCGATAACCGTTAAACCCAGGGCTTTAAAGACTACCTCCTCCTGGATAAGGGCGTGGGTGCCCACCACCAGGGGGAGCTGGCCGCTGAGCAGGCCGTTCAGGACAACCTCCCGCCCGGAGCGGGGGGTACTCCCTGTCAGGATGGCCACAGGAAGCTGCAAGGGCGCCAGGATTTGTTGCAGGGTGTGCCCGTGTTGCTCCGCCAGCACTTCCGTGGGCGCCATGAGGGCGGCCTGCCAGCCGCCGGCTACGGCCTTGACCATAGCTGCTGCCGCTACTACTGTTTTGCCGGAACCGACATCCCCCTGGAGCAGCCGCGCCATCGGCCGCGGGCTCTGCATATCAGCCAGGATTTCAGCCAGTACCCGCTCCTGGGCGCGGGTGAGGCGAAAGGGTAAAGCGGTTATTAACTGCTGCACCAGGGCATTGTCCGGTGTGTGGGCAATCCCCCTGGTGGCGGCTTCGCGTTCCCAGCGGCTGAGATGCAAGCCCAGCTCCCAGATCAGCAGTTCTTCATATTTGAGGCGCCGCCGCGCCTGGTGCAGGGCGGCGGCGTCGGGAGGAAAATGGATATACTGCAGCGCCTGATAGCGGGATAAAAGGCGGTAGCGCTGGCACAGGGAAGGCGGCAAAATCTCCGGCAGTTCCCCCCGCACCCCTTCCAGGGCCAGGTGCACCACCAGCCGCATCCAGCGCTGGCTTAAGCCCGCCGTCAGGGGGTAAAAGGGGACTATCCGCCGGGTATGCAGGCTTTCATCCCCGGACCCCAGGATTTCATAGTCGCTCACCTGGATGGCAGGGGCGTAACCGCGGTAGTCCACCTTGCCGGTGAGGATGACCTCCGTTCCGGGAGGCAACTGGCGTTTTATAAAAGGTTGGTTAAACCATACGGCATAGCCCGTGCCTTTTTGCCCCTCGATCAGGGCGCGAAAAATACGCAGGCGGGGGCGCGGTTCCTTTTCCTCCCAGGACCTGATCGTGACCTGGACGGTAATAACCTCCCCGGCCGCGGCTGTTGATATATCCTTTAACTGGCGCCGGTCTTCATAACGCCGGGGGAAGTACCACAGCAGGTCACCGACGGTCTGGATGCCCAGCCTGGTGAGGCGGGCTGCCTTCTGGCCACCGGCATATTTTAACACTGTTACCGGACGGTGTTCCATCTGCCTTCAACCCTGGCTCCTGATGGCGTTATTTAAATCCTTGAGCAACTCTTCCACGTCGACGCCGTTGCTGCGGGCACCGCTGGCGATAGTTTCCCGCATCGCCCCCATGCATTCCAGACACCCCATGCCGTAACGCTGAAATACTGACCGTGCCTGAGGATAAGCCTGTAATACTTCCATGATCGAAAGTTCCTTCGTTATGTGTATAGGAATGATATTCGTCTTGCCGTCCCTGATCATTCCCTCCACCCCCTGGTTATTATGTTCGCCATTTTCCCGCGGGTACCTGCCGGCAAAGTAAATTTATTGCCTTGCTTTCTCACCTTTTCTCTGGTAAAATAGCGCCTGTAGGCATGTAAAGCGAGGTGAAACCCATGGCCATCTGCAGTATCTGTGGCAAAAGAACAACCACCGGCAACCAGGTCAGCCACTCCAATATTAAAACGAAACGTACCTGGTCCCCCAATCTCCAGCGGGTTAAGATTGTTGTTAACGGTACCCCCAGGAAGGTTTATATTTGTACCCGTTGCCTGCGCTCGGGCAAGGTGCAGCGCGCCGTCTAGCTTCCAAGAGGCAGGAGGCAGGAAGCAAGAGGGCATTGGAACCCGGTACTCAACTATGAGTGGCTTAATCAAATCATTAGTGGCTGGGCACTTATGGCGTATTCATAAGCTGCAATATTACCAGTTGAGTACTGGTTGCCATTTTTATCCTCTCAGGCCGGCCAGGTTGTTACTGAGTAGACAATCACGCCGCCTGCGGCGGCTCCATCAGAGAATGAAAATGTTGTGGTGGGGTGAGGAAGGTTCCCGGAGGGCGCATTTGCAG
>DFYS01000131.1 GCA_002383405.1 Moorella sp. UBA4076 | reverse complement strand
CCCATTCTACCAGCTCTTCCAGACTGATACGGTGACCAAGGTAGTTAATTAGCTTATTCACCACATCTTGACGGGTTATCATTTGTCTTTCACCTCACTAACTTTCTTATGGCCATGGTCTATAGGGTATTTTCGATGTACTTCAACAAGTTGCCCCAGGTTATCATAAATTTCCTGATAGAAGTAAAGAGTATTTTCGTTGCTGTCGACTTCTTTTACATATCTAGCACTCCAACCCTTACGGCCAGGAACATCATACCAATATTTTCTTCCCCTATTCGGCAACTCATGAGCCTCTCATAGCTTGATATTTTCCTGGATTGAGCCAGCCTGTAAGCATAACTAGTAAAAAGTCGGATTTTAACGTTGGTTTAGTCCTCCTCAAATTGGGTGGATGGAATCCGCTTACCGCAGGCCGATCAGGGCTGCCAGTTCTTCGACAAATTCCTCAAACGCAGGCCCATTATTGAATACTTCGTCCAGTAAGAAAAAGCGGTCTGTGCTAGGCGAATCTTTTTTAGCGTTCGCCGGTGATAGTTCTTTCACGCCCACCATGGTCCAGCACTGCACCTCGGGAAAGAGACGTTTATATTTGATATGCGTTTTCTCTGCCTCCCCAAGGCGGTTATGGATATTAGCAATATCGCTGCCGCCTTTTATCTCTATAGCCAGGATGTGGCGGATGCGAGTTTTGAGTTGTTCAGTAATTAGAACATCGGGATCCGAAGCAAGGCGTATAATTACCTTGCGACCGCTGCTATTTGTTAACTGGATAACATGTTCATCATGGATCTCCAGTTGAACCCTGGCCTCAATTACCTGCGCAATTATCGCGAATAGCTTCCCGGCGGCTTTATTGCCGATAATATTATTGTAACTGCCCTGGAATTGGCTACCCAGGGTCAAGAGGGATAATTCGTGCAAAAAAGGGGCGGATAAATCATCCAGGGCGTCAAGTAATTGATAGGCCGCCTCATTCAAATAGGCACAGAAGGGTTGGACTTCTCGAGGGTTCAAAGATTTTTGTTTTCCATTGCCGGCTTCATACTTTAGCCAGCGTCCTAGGCCATATTTGGCAAAGTCCTTTTGGGAAAAACCTAGAAGCAGGCGGTAATAACCCAGGAGTGTGGGTTTTTGGAGAATAATGCAGGGCACAGCGAAGACTATCTCACCCCTTAAACCATAACCTGCTACCCGGCTTAAGTATTCCGAAGCCACCAGACTATGTAATTCCTCATCAATCTGCCGGAGATCCAGGGTCGCTACCGTGTCTAATAAAGCCGGTTGCAGCATGGTTGTTTTTAAGACTCTGAGCCTCTGGGCGAAAACTATCTGTTTAGATGGAATCAGTACCAAGGGTATAACTTCCTTTCGGGGGTTTTCCCGTTATTCAGCTTAGGCTACTTGTAATGCGCCGGCACGCCATAGTTACATATTGAGGATTAATATCAATACCCACAAAACTGCGCAGCAGCCGGGCGGCTACCAAGCCTGAGGTACCTGAACCAAAGAATGGATCCAGGATATAATCCCCCACAGCGGAGCCGGCCTGGATACAGGGTTCCACCAGTTTTTCAGGGAAGGTGGCGAAGTGAGCCTCAGGAAAGGCCTGGGTGTTGATGGCCCAGACAGTACGCTTGTTACGCTGACCGCGGCCGTTTTCTGTAGCCTCACGGAGGGCGTAGTAATCATAGTAATAGCGTTCTGATTTGGACAAAAGGAAAAGGTATTCGTGGGCCAGGGTGGGGCGATCCTTAACGCTCTCGGGGATAGCGTTGGGCTTGTACCAGATAATGTCCGAGCGCAAGTACCACCCATCTTCCTGCAGGCGGAAGGCTACTCGCCAGGGGATGCCGATCAGGTCTTTGGGCTTCAGCCCGGCAGGGGTAGGCGGCCGGAAGGGTAAGCCGCGGACAACGTGGCCATTGTCCGTCTTTTTATCCGGCGCTCGGTAAGCCCGGCCGCCGCTGGTGTAGGCATCGCCCAGGTTTAACCATAAGGTCCCATCCTCGGTTAGAACCCGCTTTACCTCGTGCAGGATAGCTACGAGGGCTTCGATATATTCTTCTAGATCGTTTTCCACCCCGATTTGGCCCGGGGTGCCGTAATCCCTTAAACCCCAATACGGTGGGGAAGTAACGCAGCAGCGTATGGAGTTTGCTGGCAGTAATTTCAGGATGTCAAGAGCATTACCACACAAAATATAAGAAGGACCATTCAAGGGAACGGGGTTGGTAGGGTTAAGGATGGTATGGATACGAAAAGGGGCACCTTTTTGGGGTTCTGGCATTTCAGGTATGTCATCTAACGGAAAATGCAGTTGTTCAACCTCGCTACTCATTATCTATCTTGATGCCTCCCCCGGGATAGCAACTAACTAATTTTAGCATAAAGGACTGGGGACGGAAAGAGCTTGGTCGCTTCTTGCCAGTTACCCGGCCCTGGTTTGATTTTTGCTCTGCCGCAGGCCGATCAGGACTGCCAGTTCTTCGACAAATTCCTCAAACGCAGGCCAGGCGGTAAAGGTAATAGCCACCAACGCCGGGGCCTTTACTGCTACCGCCCGGGCAATGGCCACCGCCAGGGGGATCAAACTGCTGGCCAGGGAGGATCTGGCCGCCCTGCTAGATCAATACAACCCGGCCTGGGGCGAGGTACGCTGGAAGTTGCAATAAATTGATGTCTAAAGCGCGATATTCAGGTCCACTGTTCCAGGAGACCTTTTTCTATAAGTCCCTTCAGGAAGAGGGGACACCTCTGTGAGTGGAGATTTATGTCTTCAAGAAGCCACGGAAGCAGGAAAAGCTGTACGGTCTTTAATGGAAGAAGTGTCCGCATATGTGGCAGACATATCTTAGTTGGCGGCTGGATGTCAATTCTCACTTAAAAATCCGCCCAAAATTAAAACACCCCGCTTAAAGCCGGGGTATTTTTTGTGCTTCAGACCATAATTATGGCGAAGATAGCAGGAAAATTTTACTGGGGGTCGAATTGTTAGATTGTACCCCTTTAGCACCCGCGATATATCGAATAATATAGTTTATGGAGGCCTGGACTATAAGTGTGGTTAACCGATGCCTTATTCCCTATCGATAAAGCCCTGGAGCAGCCAACCTTCGGTAATATCCTAAAGTGGGCTCCGCCCACAACCCACACCTTGCCGACGTGACCATTTTTCCTTTGCTGGCTATGGCGGCCTAAACNNGTTTTTTATGGCAGTTTTGAAGCCGTAAGGTACTAACCCCCGCCTGGATTATCGTAACGGTTTTATAATCGTATGGGGGATATCTTATTGTGAACCTCCGCCGGGACAAGCCCGGCGGCTTCTTAAAAGCAGCCGGGTATCCCAAACGGTCATCAGCACTTCAACGGGGGACGCCTGCCTGAAGACAGGTCTTACTCCCTCTCAATGCGCTACATCCAGACATCCAGGTTAACCCAAATGCCGGATGGCCCGGTCCATGGGCATCTACTACTTCGCCATAAGGCTACGTAGATACGTGCTTTTGTCAAAAGCACCGGACTCTATCGGGAATCAGTTTTACGCAACGGCCCATTGACCCGTTGCAACCCCATACTGATTGTCAAAGAGCTTTAGAATATTATACCACGGGAACATACTTCTGCAAATCATTTATCGCCCTGCGGGCGATGCCTCTTTCATCCTACGGCACAAGTCCGTAGGTTTTCAGAGGCGATTTCTATAAAAATTGGAGTTCATGCCGCAAATCCCTAAGTTCGGTTTTAAATTACTTAATAGACAAGACCCCCCAGATAGTTAGAGGGACCTACAACGAAATTTCGCGGGAAATGGAGCATCTTTTAGGTCCCTTATGGTCAGCTTATGCTCGCAGCCTGATCAAAACCCAGGATACCTCCGGCCAGATCCTCCTCCATAGCACCACCGAAGCCAGGTGGTACTTTAACGAAAACACGATTATCGTTCCCCGCCTCCACACCGGTTTTTTTAATATCATCCCCGGGGTTTTTACCGGCTTCGGCATCCTGGGCACCTTTGTCGGCCTGACTTTAGGCCTGGGCTAGAGCCCGTATTTTATGCCGAAACCAGTGCGGGCGAGCAGCAGGAGGCTCTGAGCGAAACGGATGTCGCCGGCCTGGTCAAGGTTTTTGACCGTTTTAACACTGCTGGAGCACCAGATGGAGGGTTTAAGGTGGCTGCAGAATTTATGGCTCGCCGGGTCCAGGGGCGGCCTCCTGGCCGATGACATGGGCCTCGGCAAGACCCTGCAGGCTCTGGCCTTTATTGCCTGGGTGGCAGAATTGATGGCCGCTAAACAGCTGCCGTCCAAACCAGTATTGATCGTCGCCCCGGTAGTCCTCATGGAGAACTGGAAGCAGGAATATCTCCGCTTTCTCCAGCCGGTCCTGGGACCGGTATTTGAGCTCCACGGGCAGCGGTTAAAGGACTTCAAGAATACCGGGACAGCCCGGGAGTTGGGGATCAATAAGGAGATAGACATTAAGGAAAAGGAAGAAGCCGCGGAGCTGATCAGATCCGGCCGCGGCCTGTTAATTGACCACCAGGCGCTCCAGCAGCTGGGTATTGTCCTGACCACCTATGAGACCCTCAGGGACTATCAGTTTTCCTTCGGCCTGGTAGAATGGTCCCTGATGATCCTCGACGAGGCCCAGAAAATCAAAACCCCCACGGCCATGGTGACCACGGCATTAAAGGCCATGAAATACGATTTCGGCCTCTGCCTGACCGGCACCCCGGTGGAAAACAGCCTGGTCGATCTCTGGAGCATCATCGACTTCGTTCAGCCCGCCTGCCTGGGTACCCTGGAAAACTTTCGCCGGCGCTTTCATGACCCACTGGCGCGGGAGGGGACAGATCGGGCCGCCCTGGGACGGGAACTGAAAACAAAGATTGCCGGCCTCCTCCTCAGGCGCACCAAAGAGGAATGCCTGCAGGGACTGCCTCCCCTCCAGGAAAAACTCTATACGGTCGAGATGCCGCCGGAGCAGCTGCAGAAGTATATAGAAGTCGCCCGGAGTGCCCGCCAGGGTCTGAAAGGTGAGCCTGGCGGCAAGGGCAGGCAGCATATCTTTCAGGTCATAGCGCTGCTGCGCGATATTTCGCTGCATCCTTTACTTGTATATAACGAGGGGCTTCTGGCGGACCTGCCGCCGGCAAGAATTATCAACACCTCGGCCAGGGTAAAAAAGACTATCGAGATACTGGACCAGATCGCCGCCCGTGGCGAGAAGGCGCTGATTTTTATCGTCAGCCGGAGAATGCAGCGCCTGATGCAGGGGGTACTGCGCAGCAGGTATGGCCTGGACTGCGCCATTATTAACGGCGAGGTGAGCGGGGGCCGCAGACAGCAGCTGGTCGATGCCTTTCAAGCCGCCACCGGCTTTAAAGCCCTGATCCTGTCACCGGAAGCAGCCGGGGTGGGGTTAAATATTACAGCTGCCAACCATGTCATCCATTTAAGCCGCTTATGGAACCCGGCCAAGGAAGACCAGGCTACCAACCGCGTTTACCGCATCGGCCAGGATAACCAGGTGTACGTCCATATTCCCCTAGCCGTGCATCACCTCTTCGGCGATGGGCCGGGCCAGGGGTCCTTTGATCAGAAATTACACCGGCTGCTGCAGGCCAAAAGGGAGCTGAGCCGGGCGGTATTGATGCCGGCTAATGTCGAGGAAGACGAGATCTTCCGGCTGGGCGAAGAGGTGCTGGCCAGTGTGCCGGATGTGGAGGCGCGCGAACCCCTGACCCTGGAGCAGCTCGACCGCCTGGAGGCGGGATGTTTACTCAATTTCATGGCTGCTGTTTACCAGCGGCAAGGGTTCAGGGAGCTGGCGCTTAAACCGGCACCAGGTCACGAAAACCTGCCTTTGAAGCTTTTCCATGACCCCGACGGCAATCCGCTATTACTCTACAGTAAACATACCCCCGAACCCTCCCAGGCCCTTGATGAGAGGGACATTCGGGCGATGCTGGCCCTGGAAGCCGGCTGTCGTGGCGAGGTAGGCCGCCAGGCGGTAAAGGTAATAGCCACCAACGCTGGGGCCTTTACCGCTGCCGCCCGGGCAATGGCCGCCGCCAGGGGGATAAAACTGCTGGCCAGGGAAGATCTGGCCGCCCTGCTGGATCAATACAACCTGACCTGGGGCGAGGTAGCGGTTGGATGTGCAGTCTGAAAATCTTATTATGATCGGCTCCTTGCGCTTTAACTACTTTTTGGCTACCACCAAAAAGGCCCTGGGCGACTTTCTTACTAGAATAGGGAAGGTAACTGAAGCTAAATAGCGTAATTTTACCTGATGGATTTTCAGGCCCACCCAAAGGGCGGCTGCCGGCCCCGGCAACAGGGGGGAAATAGAGTTACGGCTGGCGGAATAGTTAGGGCTCGATCGCTATACCACCATTGGGATGTGGCAATGGTGGATTATCATGGAATGAAGTGCGGCGCATGATTGAAACCGCGAAACATGGACTTTTTTGGTAAAGGCTGCAGGATTCGCCGCAGTAGTAGCGAATAGTAAGCAGCGATAGCGAATTATGGATTTAAGTGCAGATACAAGAATATAATAGCAGACTGTTGTCTACAAACTGACCTTGGCAGGGGATATATTTGGCTAATCCAAAAGAGCATAGCGATTTCTTGAAGCAAGCCGCAGTATTAAGATGCAAAAACTATAAAGAATGGCGTGCTGGGACTACTTCCGAATCCAATCAGTATATCTCCGACGAAGCCTGGCAGGAGAGATATACCAGCCAGAGCCTTAACTGGGCTGCCAGGCTAGAAGAATACCTTAAGGAAATCGAACCAGGACTTCAGGATAAACCTTTGACGGATAGTTTTTTTGATCTCAGGAATGCCAACGCCATTAAGGTACTTACTGCTTATGTTGCGCGCAGGCCTGCCCGGGATAATCTGGCAGGTCTGGCTCGTCTTTACCATGATGCCCCTGCGGCAATACGGCAGGAAATTAAGCAAGTGTTTCGGGATTCGCTGTCGTTAGAAGCGTCTCTTTCCTTACTAGCTGCAAGTAAGAGTAAGGAAGCAGGACCAAAAGAGCTATTACATGCTCTGGTACAGGATGCATTTAATTGTCAAGACATATCATTTGCAGACCAGGCAAAGATTTTACCTTATCTTGAGCTAAAAGAACAGGTGGCACTTTTAAAGCAATATGCCAACCAGCCAGAAAGAGTGTCAGGGTTATATCAGCAGTTCAGGAAGAATCGGCATGAAACCACTTGCTTTATTGCCGCCGCCCCTGCTTTATCGCCCGATGAGCGAGAAACCCTGGCTAAAGGATTAAGATTGTCGCGAAGGTATATAGAACAACTCCAACCTTTAGTAAGCACTGATGCCTGGGAGGCCCTGCTGGAAACCAAATCATTAAAAGCCAATCATAAAATCGAGATCCTCAAGCTATTGGGTGACCGTATTCAAGTAAAAGAGAATGTAATTCGCGATTTGTTACAAGCGGAGCCACGCGTGGCTTTGTCAGCTGCCATGCTGGCTAATAAATATCTTCCTCAATTATTAATTTCACGGCGCGATTTAATGCATCGCTTCGCTGCCGATTTTTGTCAAGAAAAGCTGAAAATCGACAATACCAGCCTTGACCTTCTGGCAACTTTAAGTAAAACAGGGATACTCCGGGAGCAAGATTTATCCCAACAGCAAAAGGAAGCGCTGCTCAAATTAGCAAGAGTAGCGAAATCTCAACCTATAATCATCCACTTGCTCAAAGCCCTGCTAAATCATACCTCCGAGGAAGCCAACATAAGCCCCTTTTTAATACGACTCAGCCAACAACTGCTTAAACCAGGCGGGGAACAAGTAATAAATGACGTCTGGCTGCCGTACATACCATCCCTGCCGGAACCTCAGATCAAAACCCTCATCGCAGAGTTTCCTGGAACTGAGCTAGCGAAAGCATTGGCAGAGGAATTGATCAGGAGAAACTTGTCAGATAAGGGATGCCCCCCAGCCGGTGCCCTGTGGCAAACCCTGGATATAAATACTACTGCAGGGTTGGCCCAGGAGGCCTTCTTAAAAATAGTTGCAGTAGCAGTTAACCTTACCTGTACTTTAAATGAGCTGGCTTACCGCCACGTACCTACGCAAGATTGGCTCCAACAGCTGCCTGCAGAGCATCAAGCTATATTCAGTTCGCTGCTAGCAACACCATTAAAGGATCTTAGCGGTAAATTTGAAGACCTGTGTCGCAATGGTAAAGAGCGGATGAACAGGGAATGGGAGAGGATTTGGTGCGAAATAAATACGTTTGCCAGGGAGGTAGAAGCCGGACAACAAGCAGTAAATGAGGCCGATGAAGCAACACGCTATTTACGTCGTTATCTCCAGGGTTACTTAACCGCAATAAATAAACTGGAGAGTGTTAGGCGGGGCGAATTAGAGCAATACGTCAGGGACCTGCAGGAAGCTATAGAGATAGAGGCATCCCCTTTTACTAGATACCAGAAGATTAAATTTCGCTACAGCATCTTACAAAGTTACCTGGAAACCCTGGAAGAGAGTATTACTAAGGATGTAGGACGCTATACACATAACCAGTTTGAGGATTTCTTTATCTACCTCTCAGACGCGGGTATCCTGGCGGTCCCCTTTGATCAAATGTATCTGCGGCTCCTGACCGGGCTGGGTTTAACACCGGTTGAAGCCCGGCGGGGAGCAAAGGTCAAGTTTGTCCCTGAGCGCCATCAGCACCTGCGTTTAGAAAGTCCAGATGAATGTACTATTTATACTTATGGCGTTATCTACCGGGGTAACATAGTCTGCCGGGCAACAGTCGCTTAAACAAGAGCTTTACAGGAGGGGAAAAACCATGCCTGATGCCAGTTCTTTAGCCATTGATTTCGGGACTTCCAATTCCTCAGTCAGCTATATTGAGGATTCAAAAATCACCAATGTCATGCTTGACGAGGCAATTGTCGATCAACAGGATAGGCGCCTGTTGCCATCAGCTGTATATGTGCCAAAATTTTTAAGCCGGGATCCAGCCCAATGGCCGGGAGATACTCATGTCCTTACAGGCAGAAAGGCCATTGAGGGCTTTAATTTTAATAAAGATAAGAGCAAAGGCAAATACTTTGCTGCTTTTAAACCATTACTGCAGGAGTTCGCCCATATCAAGGGTTCTTTCCACTACCAGGAGGTTTTCCTGGGTTATAAAGAAATGGATTACGAATATTTGGGGGCGGTTAAAGAAGGTAGAATGTATCACCGCTGGGATAGTAATTTCTACCACCGCGGCGATTATTTCACTCCCGATGAATTGAAGGGAGCTGTAGCCGTAATTATTGACACTCTTTGGCAGGAGGCACAAAGGTTTGCTAAAGAGAAGGCCTTTACCGGCATTATTCTGGGTGTCCCGGTGGGCTTTTCGCGGGTGGCCAAACAACGGCTCCAGGAGGCATTAGAATTAACAGGGCGGGTCAAGAGGGAAAACATCTATTTTGTTTCGGAACCAGTAGCTATAGCCCTGAGGTATGTTGATGAAGGCTACCAGGATGAACGCTATGCTATAGTATTCGATTATGGTGGGGGCACCCTGGATCTTTCGCTGATCGAATTCTTTCCTGCCGGTGAAGCAGTTCATTTTAAGGTCTTGAATAAAAAAGGCTACCCCATTGCCGGCCGGAATATCGACATGGCCCTGGCCGGATATCTTCAGGGGAAGCGCATACCCGATCTATATAGCAGACTGGCAAATAAAATTAAAAGCCCCAGTGGTATTAGTGATCAACGCTTCTGGACAGGCATTGAAGAGGCCAAAATCAATCTCTCCAGCCAGGACGATACAGAGCTTTTTTTACCCCACTTAAAAATCAGCGAATCGATAAGCCGCGAAGAGTTTGAGACCAATGTACTGGCGACACTTTTAGCAGAGATTAAAAGTAAGCTAAAAGAGCTGCTTGGGGAATTGTCGTTGCCTGCAAGTAAGGTGGACCGCATTCTGATGGCCGGTGGGTCAAGCAGGATACCAGCGGTCGTGCGCTTGCTGGAGGAGATTTTCCCTGGAAGAGTTGATAATCGTTATGCCGGGAGTGGCACCTCTGTCGAAGGCTTGGCCCTGGCCCTTAAAAAATGGGACCAATTTGAGGATGTGACCGGTCAAAATCTGTATCTGTGGGACTTTGACACCAGCCGGACCCAGTTGCTTTTACCTGCCCGGATTCCCTTTAAGGAGGCCGCAGAAGAAGAGCAGCTCCAGAAAGGACACGGGCTGGAATTACATATGAGGAAACCCACCACCAGGGCCGTTCTCCTGTTATGCGAGGAATATGATGGTGAGCACACCCCCAACAGCTTCTGGGAGATACATAGTTCCCGGGCCTTTACTGCTCTCCGGCTCATTGCTGACTGGGATCCCAGCAAGGGCGATTATCGCGTAAAGGCTTTTGACGGGGAAACCCGGCAACCCCTCCAAATAAAAAAGAGCGAAATTGATGAGGGGATTGATAAGCGCTTGCTGAAGGTCGGCGATCTGGTCCGTATTGGACTTGGCGACAGGTTCGTTGAAGGACAACTATGCGGTATCCGTCATATTGATACTTCCGAGGAACGTTCTTTTGCGGCCGGAGATTGCCGGCAGTTTACCTTAACCGTCATTAATACCGAAAAGCTTACTTCTGTTAGTATCAAAACAGGGAATGAGCAAATAGCCATCTTTAATCATGATAATTTAGGGGAACAGGGCTCTAAGGAACTCTTTCAGGGTACTCCCCAAAAGCTGGAATCATTTAACACGTCTTTGCAATACCACCTGGAGAAACCGTAAAGGAGGAAGACACCGATGCCTTTGTTGCAGGATTATGATCCTTCGCGGATAGTGAAGAAAACTGAAGGGGATAGGGCCTTTATTACCGCGGGAGAAAAGCCAATCAGCAATTATCCCTTTATAGCCGCCATAGAGGGGCCGGTTAAAACTGGCGGTAAACGGGATACCGCCTGGTGCCTGATTCCTTCCAGCGTTGCCTATATGTATCTGATTATGAGCGGTGACGCTAAACCCGAAAAGGCGAAGGAAGCCAATCCCTTACCAAGCCCTTTTACCGGCGCGGCAATATTTAAATTAGTGGAGGTGCCGGCAAGCGAGGATTACCTGGGGAACAGGTAAGGACAGGCATTCACAGTAGACCTTGGTCCCCTGAAGTGGCGGCGGGTAGATGAACAAGGTTGTTATAAGGCCCAGACAGCGGCAATCCTGTTGAAAGTCCCGGCAACGACCCATTAGCCAGCCAGCAGTAACTGCTTTATCATTCCCTGGCTGCACAAAAACGCAAGAAAATCTTATTTTACCCCTATAGCCCTGCCGTAAAATGTCGATAAACATAGATGGTGGCATCATGAGACCAAAATAAGGTGTAGCAGGATAAAAGAAGGCACCCAAAATTACAAATACAGGGAGCGACTACAGGAAACAATTATGAAGAATCAGCCGCGATAAACGAGATAAAGGAGAGGCATATTCTTTTGCGTATTTTAGTTACCGGTGCCGGTGGTTTTATCGGCTCGCACCTGGCAGAAGAGCTCGTCAGGCGGGGCCACACCGTACGGGCGTTTATCCACTATAACTCCCGCAATAACTGGGGCTGGCTGGAGGGAAGTGAACTCAAGCAGGATATCGAAATCTATACCGGCGATATCCGTGATTACGACAGCGTCAAAGCCTCGCTAAAAGGGATAGAAGCCGTATTCCACCTGGCAGCTTTGATAGGGATACCTTATTCATACATCTCACCGGTTGCCTATATCAAGATCAATATTGAAGGGACCTATAACGTCTGCCAGGCCGCCAGGGAGGAAGGGGTTGCCCGGGTGGTCCATACCTCGACCTCGGAAGTCTACGGCACGGCCCGTTACGTACCGATCGACGAAAACCACCCCCTCCAGGCCCAGTCACCTTACGCCGCCAGTAAAATTGGCGCCGATCAGCTGGCCCTGAGTTTTTACCGGTCTTTTGACCTGCCGGTAACCGTCGTCCGCCCCTTCAACACCTACGGCCCGCGCCAGTCGGCCCGGGCGGTAATCCCGACGATAATTACCCAGTTATTAAGCGGCCAGGAGGAAATCAAACTCGGCAATTTAATTCCGACCCGGGATTTTAATTTTGTCAACGATACGGTAAACGGGTTTATAACCGCAGGCCTTTCACCCCATACAGTGGGTGAAGTAGTAAACATCGGCAGCGGCCGGGAAATAAGCATCGGCGACCTGGTTAATCTGGCAGGTGAATTAACCGGGGTGAAGGTAAGAGTGCAGGCGGATGCGGAACGCTACCGCCCCGAGGCGAGCGAAGTGGAGCGATTATGCTGTGATTACAATAAAGCGAACCGGCTTACAGAATGGCGGCCAGCATACTCCTTAAGCGAAGGACTGGCCATAACAATCGAATGGTTTAAGAAGCGCCTGGCTTTATATAAAGCCGGACAGTATAACATATAAGGCGGCGCCTTTTTGATGCAGGAGATTAAAATACCGTTGGACTGGCCCAATCTCGGTGAGTTGGAAAAGGAATATATCTTAAAAGCCCTGGAAAGCGGCTACGTATCTTCAGCCGGGCCCCTGGTAAGGGAGTTTGAGCAGCGGTTTGCCGCGTATTTAGGTATCAGTCACGCGGCAGCGGTAGTAAACGGCACGGCCGGTTTGCACCTGGCCCTGAAATTACTGGGAATCGGACCCGGGGACGAAGTTATAGTACCTGCCCTGACTTTTATCGCTACGGTAAACCCGGTTGTACATGCAGGGGCCAGTCCGGTGGTGGTCGATGTTGATCCCCGGACGTGGAACATCGATCCCGCCGCGATAGAAAAAGCCATTACCAGGCATACCCGGGCAATAATCCCAGTCCACCTCTACGGCAACCCGGCCGACATGGATGCCATCCTGGGCCTGGCCCGGGAATACGGGCTGTATGTCATCGAAGATGCTACCGAAGCTTTAGGCTCAACTTATAAGGGAAAGAAAGCAGGTACTCTTGGCGACATAGGTGTTTTTAGCTTCAATGGCAATAAAATCATCACCACCGGCGGCGGCGGGATGGTGGTAACAGAGGACCCGGAATTGGCTCGCCGGGCCAGGCTGCTGGTCAACCAGGGCCGGGAGCCCGGGGAAACTGAATACGAGCATAAGGAGATAGGCTTCAACTACCGCCTGACCAATCTCCAGGCGGCCCTGGGCCTGGCGCAGCTGGAGCGCCTGCCGGAATTTTTGGCAACCAAGAGGCGCAATGCGGCGATTTATCGCCGGGAATTGAGTAATGTATCAGGTATTGGCTGGCAGGAAGAGACGCCTGGGGCGGAAAGCAACTGGTGGCTTTTTTCCATAACTATTGATGAAGAAGAATACGGGATGGATAGGCAAGAACTCATGAAACGTTTGCGTGACCAGGGTATCCAGGTTCGCCCTCTATTTAAACCCCTGCACCGGCAACCATGTTACCATGATTACGCTTTTAGTTTATGTCCGGTGGCAGACGGATTGTATCAGAAAGGGATAAACTTGCCAGGTGCGAGTTTCTTAACAGTCGATGATATAAATGTTATTACTCGAGCTTTGAAAACGAGGCGTGCTGATTAATTATGCCTTTACCGATTGTACTTATTGGGGCAGGCGGCCACGCCAAAGTTGTTGCTGATATAATCAAGAAAACGGGAGCCTATGAAATAATAGGTTGTACAGATCCCCGCAAAGATAATGCCTTGATTTCATGGGGGATAAAGTATTTGGGTACGGACGAGATTTTGCCTGAACTACTGCAAACAGGGGTAACCCGTGCGGCTATGGGCATGGCCGGTTTTAATAATAATATTCGCAGAAGGCTATTTGAAAAGGTTCAGGAATGGGGATTTGATTTTCCGGTACTGCGCCACTCGGCGGCTAATATAGCTCCGGAAGTCAGACTGAGCGAGGCAGCGATTATTATGGCTGCTGCTGTAATTAATCCAGACGCCACTATTGGTAAAAATGTGATTATTAATACAGGAGCCATAATCGAGCATGATTGTATAATAGGACATTCGGCCCAAATCGGTCCCGGAGCGATCCTGTGTGGGGGTGTTACAATCGAGCGTGGAGCTTTTATTGGTGCCGGGGCCTGTATCATACAGGGTAAAAAAATTGGGCAAGATGCCATAATAGGGAGCGGGGCGGTAGTAATTAAAGATGTACCTGCGGGTGTGACTGTGGTTGGCAATCCGGCTAAGATTAAACCTTAAATCTAAAAGGTGAGGTTATAAATGGCTGTCAAAGTTCTTGTTATATCGCCCCATCCTGATGATGAAACCCTTGGGGCCGGTGGTACATTACTACGCCATATTGCCTGCGGAGATGAAGTTTACTGGTGCGTAGTCACCCATGCCTTTGCTGACTCTACTGAAGCCTATTGCCAAGAAAGGCTGTTAATGATTGAAAAAGTGAGCCAGGCTTATGGCTTTGCTAAATATCTCCTTCTCGGTTTTCCGGCTGCAGCTTTAGATACAGTACCTATGCGGTGCATTATCGATGCGCTATCAAAAGTTATTCAAGAAGTAAAGCCAGTTATAGTTTATAGTGTGGGGGATAGTGATGTTAACACGGACCATGACATAGTATATCGTGCCCTTATGGTGGCTACCAAGCCGGTTTATACACCTTTTATCCAAGAAATTCTGCTTTATGAAGTTCCTTCAAGTACAAACTGGGCGTTTCCAGATAAGAGTGTTCGCTTTCAGCCTAATACTTTTGTTGATATTTCTAAATTTGTAGAGAGAAAGATAACAATAATGCGCTATTATGGGGAAGAAATAAAAACATTTCCGCATGCGCGCAGTGAAGAAGGTGTAACAGCTTTAGCTATATTTCGTGGTGTTCAAGTAGGTATAACCAAAGCTGAGGGGTTTAGATTAATTAGGAAGACGATTCGGTAAGATTCATATATGGGGGTAAATAACCCCATGGAAAAGTTGGATTTCAAGAAATATAGGTTATGCGAAAGCTGCGAGGAATGGTATAAATGCATATAAGCCCAAAACAGATATATATATACATTTTAAGTAATCCAGATGAAAATAATTGGCGAGGGGTACCTTCTCCTTTTTGGAATCAAATAGGCAGTTTGTGGCAAATTGAATTATTGCTTTACAGATTAGCTTTAATAAAGTTTAGTCATCGTGTTATAATTTCATTACCCGATGGGTATGCCGATATACGATTAGGTGAATTAACCCAAAAATACGGTTGCCAAATTAAATTTGGAACGCGCTCTTTGTTAGAAAGAGAAAAAGGAATTATAGACTCCTTAAACCCTCACCATCTAGCATTATTTTTTAAAGTTGAACATGCTTTGGTAGATTATATAGAGATAAATGAACTATTATCGATCCTGGCTAATGATAGTTGTAAAGAAGTTCAATTATGCGGCTTTATACCTGGAACAATGCCATATAAGATAGTGAATGGTTCAGGTAAGGATATAAAGCTTATTGAGAGTAATAAATTAGATAATATGAGATTTGGGGCAGAAATATCTGATAATGATAAAATACGAAGTTTCTCATGGATTGCAAGCAAATTGGTTTCGCGAATTCTAGATATAACACTTGATGAATTGAGTCTATTTCTACAAGAAAACAGAACAAATGTTATGTTTTTCGGGGAAGAAATAAATTACGAAACTATAGATCGATGTGATTTTTGTGGAGGGGGTCTAGATTATCTTCCGGTATCCAGCACATTACCTATTAACTCTTTCGTTCCATGTGATAAGTCATATTACATGACATGTAGAAATTGTGGGTTGGTACATCTTAACCCCCGCCCTTTAAAAGATTGCCTGAATCTCTTATACAACTCAAATTATGCTGTAGAACGTTCGGGAAAAGCTTTTTTATCAAGGCATAAGAATTGGCAATGGGTCATAAAAAAGTTACCCCGAAAACAGAATTTTAGCTTACTCGATGTCGGCGGTAACAGCGGTGAATTCGGAGATTTTCTGGACAAAGAAATATGTGAATATCATTTAACAGATATTAGTAATTCAGCGTGCAAATTGGCGAGTGCCAAGGGCGTATTAGCTTTTCAAGGTAGGTTCGATGCGATTGATTTCCCTAAAAAATATGATTTTATAACTATGTTCGAGTTACTGGAACACCTTCCGCTGGCAGATATAAAGAAATACCTGTATAAAGCAGCTTCGTTGGTTAAGCCTGGCGGCAGTATTTTTATAAGCACACCCAATCACGACAGTGTACTTAATAAGCGTTTAGGATTAGCTTATGCAGCGCTTCCTTACCATTATTATATATATTCGGTCGATACATTGAAACGGATAGCAGAGATGTCAATACAGTATAAGATTTCAATAGAAGGAACATGCTGTAATTTAGTGAACCTGACGGGGTGGATTGAACATTGGGGGCATTTTGCTTTAGGAAAGGATAAAAGGAAATTAGCTTCAACCCTCAATGCAAACAATTATCGACTTTTAGATGATGATTTATTATTGCAGATAAAATTATAAACGTAAAAGGGCTAAAAAAATGGATAAACAGCATGTAAGAATCCTTCTCACAGCCACAGGTGGATTGGCGGGATATTCCCACTACCACCTTATTGGGAGCATCCAGGCCTTTCAAGTAGAGGTAGTACCCGCTGATATAAATAATAGTTTCAACTATACGGCCTTTACTGGCGAAGCCCTGGAGATTATTCCAAGAGGGGAAGAGGAAGGGTTTATTGATGCCCTGCTTAAAATCGTTATCAAGAAAAGAGTCAATGTCGTTTTTCCTTGTAGCTCCAATGAACTTGTGCCCCTTGCGGAAAATAGGGACCTTTTTAAACGTCATGAAGTTGTTGTGGCCGTTTCCCATAATCCAATAGAATTAGCGGTGGCT
Organism: Moorella sp. UBA4076; assembly: GCA_002383405.1. Lineage (GTDB taxonomy): Bacteria > Bacillota > DSM-521 > Neomoorellales > Neomoorellaceae > Neomoorella. Next base: position 9,468 of record DFYS01000131.1, on the reverse strand, counting down.
TGCGATAAGTTGAGTGCCTTGGACAGAGCAGCTCAACAACCAGTGCTTGCCAACTTTGTCCCTAGATATTATCCTCTAAGTAACAAAGTTGACTTGTACCATGCAGTCTATAGGCTGGGCTATCCCCACGAAAAAATAGTGTTTAAATCCCGCTTTGCCCAGGGGGGCCGGGGGGTAATCATGTTGGGACAGCCAATAAAGGACGAATGGCTGAAAAGCAAACATGGTGGTGTCATGCCCTTAGAGTGGCTGGATATGCTTGTAGAAGAGGATGATATAAAACAGTTTTTGATTATGGAATACCTTCCGGGTAAGGAATACAGCGTAGATGTACTATGTTATGAAGGTAAGCCGGAGATTATTATACCCAGAGAGCGAAAGGTAGTTGTTGACGGCAAGGCAGCTGTCAGCAGGCTGGTCAGGCATGAGGGATTAATAGCTTGTGTCAAGGAACTAATTAAGCTGTTTAACCTATCCTACATTGTGAACATCCAGTTTAAAGAAGATAAATGTGGACAACCCAAGCTTTTAGAAATAAATGCGCGGGTCCCTGGTACGCTGGCTGCCGACCTGGCGGGCGGCATCAATATGTTTGAGGAAGCACTGAATTTAATCTACTATGGGCGAGTTAAAAACCGAGAGGTGCGCTGGGATGCAGAATGCGCTCGTTTTTTCCAGGAGCTATACCGGTAATGATAGATAACCACATACATTCAACTTTTTCCGATGGTCAAGATGAGCCGGAGGATATGGTACGGGCCGCTTTATCTCTAGGAATTAGATGTCTTTGCTTTACTGATCATGCACGTAAAGAAAGCGAGTATATTTCAACCTATTTAGGAGAACTTGAAAGGTTAAAGAAAAAGTATCAAGATAGAAATATCACAGTTGGAATGGGACTGGAAGTAAAATTTATCGACGAACGTGGGAATATTGATTTTAATTTATTGTGGGCTCATAGACTTGATAATTTAATCATTTCCTTCCATAAATTTCCCGATGATGTTTATCATAAAAAAGGTCCGCTTGAATTTAAAAAAATATGGTTTGAAACTCTAAGAGGTTTTACTAGAAAGCATTTAACTATACTTAAACAAGAAAATCCCAAGCTAAGAGTAATTCTGGGCCACCCTTTTAGTATGTGGTTGAAGCTTGGGTTATTTCCCAAACAGGATGAAGTTGGTAGATTAATAGCACTTGCTAACCAGGCGGGTTTTGGATTGGAAATCAATGTTAACCCCAAGCATCGTTTAAATGATGAATATATGCAGCTTATTGCCAACTCATGTTCTATTACTAGCTGGGGCACAGATTCTCATTCTTGCCTGGAACTAGCAAATAATTTGTCCAGCTTGCTAGAAGTCAGACAGTTATATGGAGGTATAAAATAAGGTTATTATGATACGGCGCAAGGTAATGGCAGTTACAGGTATTCGATCTGAGTATTTTTTGTTAGAACCTTTGTTAGAGGGTATTGAAGCTTCATCCAAACTGGAGCTTATAATTGTGGCAACAGGAGCTCATCTTAGTCCCAGCTATGGTTATACGTTAGATCAAATTAAGAATAGGTTTAATGATGTAGAAACCTTACTATCCCTATTTGATACGGATGAATTGATAGGAAGAGTAAAAGGGTTAGGGTTAATCACAATGGAGCTTGCTGAAATAGTCCGGCGACGGGAGCCTGTCTTTTTACTTGTGCTGGGTGACCGTGAAGAATCCCTTGCAGTGGCTACCGTAGGTAATTATTTGAATGTTCCCGTCGTACATCTGGGAGGGGGGGACCGTGTAATAGGAAATGTAGACGACCATGTACGCCACGCGGTTACTAAAATGGCTCATTTACATTGCCCTTTTACAGTTCAGAGCGGACGACGTATCCTGCAGATGGGCGAGGAAAAATGGCGCGTAACTGTGACTGGGTCCCCAGGGCTTGACGCCATAAAATCACTACCCGACCTTCCCTTAGAGGAACTGGAAACTAGTTTGAGTATATCATTGGGTGATAAGTATTTCGTTTTACTCCAGCATCCCATCTCTTCTGAGTTTAGTGAAGGAGCCTCCCAGATAGATGTTACCTTACAAGCTATAGTTAAGGTAGGGCTACCGACTGTAATTATTAAGCCAAATTCCGATCCTGGAACTCGGCGTATGATAGAAGTTATTGATGAATATGTACGTAAATATACTTTTTTGCGGGCATATACTAATTTACCGCGCCTACAATTTGTAAATCTTTTGCGTCATACTATCGCTTTAGTTGGTAACTCCAGTGCAGGTATCCATGAAGCCCCTTTTCTTCATTTGCCAGCAGTAAATATCGGGAACCGGCAAAAAGAGCGGGAACACTCTAATAACATTATATTTGTGCCCTTTAATGTTGACAAAATTGCTATGGTGCTACAAAAGCTAGCGTTCGACCCTGAATACCGTTTACAATTTTCCAATTGCATTTCTATTTATGGGGATGGGAATGCGGTTCCACGTATTGTTAACTTATTAGAGAGTGTAGAGATAGACCGTAAATTGATTTATAAAGATTTTATTGATCTTCCCAGGAATAACTGGGGGTGGGAAAATGGGGAGCCGGAATGTTTTCATCATTGCCGAAGCGGGTGTCAACCATAATGGCGATTTGCAGTTGGCTAAAAAACTGGTAGACGCGGCGGTAGAAGTAGGGGCAGACGCCGTCAAGTTTCAGACTTTCAAAGCTGAAGACGTAGTTACCCCCGGCGCCGAGCGGGCGCAGTATCAAAAGGATAACATGCCGAAAAAAGAGGAAAGCCAGCTGGAGATGATTAAACGACTGGAATTGAGCTACGCCCAATTTCGGGAGCTTTATGCTTATTGCCGGCAGAAGGGGATTATATTTCTTTCCTCTCCCTTCGACCAGGAAAGCATTGATTTTCTGGACGAACTGGGAGTGCCTTATTTTAAGATCCCCTCGGGAGAAATAACCAACTATCCCTTCTTGCGCCGCATCGCCGCCAAAAAGCGGCCGGTCATCCTTTCCACCGGCATGGCCACCCTGGGTGAAGTCGAGAGAGCAATACAAGTGTTACGCGAAGCCGGTACGACGGATATTACCCTCCTGCATTGCACCACCAATTACCCGGCGCCGCCGGAGGAGGTAAATTTAAGGGCCATGCTGACCATGAAGCAGGCCTTCGCCCTGCCGGTGGGCTATTCCGATCATACCATGGGAGTCGCCATACCTATTGCCGCAGCGGCCCTGGGGGCGGAAGTGATTGAGAAGCATTTGACCCTGGACCGTACCCTCCCCGGCCCGGACCACCGCGCCTCCCTGGAGCCGGGAGAATTTAAAGAAATGGTCGCGGCCATCCGCCAGGTGGAAAAAAGCCTGGGTGACGGCATCAAACGGCCGGCTCCGGGCGAGCTGGCCATCATGCCGGCGGCCAGGCGCAGCCTGGTGGCGGCCAGGGACATCGCCGCCGGGGAAATAATCACGGCATCCTGCCTGGTTGCCAAACGGCCCGGGACAGGCATCCCTCCGAGTTACTGGGATCTGGTGGTAGGCCGCCGCACCAGGCAAGCTATCCCTGCGGGTTGTATTTTGGATTGGGCTATGATCTGAGGGTTAGCCTCCAGACGCATCCTGCCTATTGGGTGATAATTAGCTGCCTTTGTCTTAAAAATGGCACTGTTTACCATTATCGCCTTTCTGCAGGTACCGGCGCCGCCTGCGGCAGGCTCGTAGCGGGCAGCAGGCCACCGGCGGCGGTAAAGGTTGCTGCCTGCCCGGGCAGGGTCAGCGGCACAGGCATCCTGAGTTGAAACATAACCTGGATACGGAGGTCCGGCCATGGGCTGGCACGATGAACAGATCAAGGATTTATGGGCCCGGCCCGATGAGAGCCTGAAGCTGGCCCTGCCGCGCATGGACAGGGCCGGTTTGCAGGTGCTGCTGGTGGGGGATGCCGGCTGGCACCTCGCCGGTATTATAACCGACGGCGATATTCGCCGCGCCCTTTTACGGGGCGAAAACCTGGATGTTCCGGTCAAAAAGGTTATGCAGCCCCATCCCCGGGTGCTCCCGGCAGGTGCTTCCCTGGCGGCGGCGCGGCAGTTAATGCTATCTCACAGTATCCGCCATATTCCCCTGGTAGATGGCCAGAACCAGGTGGTCGACCTTTTATTATGGGTAGACCTATTCGACAGTAAAAACGTAACGAGGCCGGAACCGGTGATCATTATGGCCGGCGGCAAGGGGACCCGGCTGGATCCCTTTACCAAAATTTTGCCCAAACCGATGATCCCCCTGGGCGATAAACCGATAGTGGAAGCGTTGATGGATCGATTTAACGATCAGGGGTTTAAGCATTTTTTCCTTTCTGTGGGTTATAAGGCTGAGGTGGTGAAATTATATTTCAATGACAGCAACGGGCGGCCTTATAAAGTAGACTTTGTCCAGGAAGAAGAACCCCTGGGTACCGCCGGCGCCCTGGGGTTACTGAGCCGGCAGCTACAGGGGACTTTTCTGGTGACCAACTGCGACGTTATCATTGAGATGAATTATGGGGAATTGCTGCGCTACCATCAGGAAAAAGGTAACGCCCTGACTATAGTAGGCGCCCTGCGCGATTTTACCATTCCCTACGGCGTTTTGCGTACTGACGATGGGGGATTTCGCCAGATAGAAGAGAAACCCAACTTTCATTTTCTGGTCAATGTTGGCCTGTATGTGTTAGAGCCTGAGGTTTTAGAGGGCCTGGCTGAGGGTGCTCCCATACATATGACAGATTTGATTATGGCCACTAAAGAAAAAGGCCTGCGGGTGGGGGTATACCCCCATCACGGCCGCTGGTTTGATATCGGCCAGTGGGACGAATACCGCCAGACCCTGCGGGCCTTCGACGGCCTGCTCTAAAATAATTGCCGTCCCCGAAGGCAAGGGTAAAACGATCGCATTAATGTTTCAGCTGTGCAGCGTGAAAAAGAGAATTGACCGAAGACGGGGTAGGTATGAGCGCAGCTGATCAATCAGTCAATGTGCTCAAATACGTTGGCTAGCTCAAATGCCAAGTACCATCGAGAATCGGGAGCCACTGAATCCAGCCGATATCCCGATATTGTAATTAAATTCTCTCTTCGTGAGCAAAGACAGCCGGGTTCACGTTTGCCGGGCAATTTTTGCGCGCAGGTGAAAGGGGAGAAACTGTTGTATCAAGGTAAAACCATCCTCGGTTTTATCCCGGCCCGGGCCGGTTCCAAAGGCGTGCCCGGGAAAAACATCAGACCCCTGGCGGGGAAGCCTTTGATTGTCCACACCATCGAGACCGCGAAGGCTAGTGGAATTTTTGACTTCCTCCTGGTTTCGACTGACGGCGAAGAGATCGCCAGGATAGCCAGGGAAGCCGGGGCGGAAGTACCGTTCCTGCGCCCGGCGGAACTGGCCACCGATACGGCGCGGGGAGTCGACGTCTTACATCACGCCATGGCCTGGTGTGAAGAACACGGGCACCTTTATGATTGGGTAGTGGTCCTGCAGCCCACCAGCCCCCTGCGGGCTGTTGAAGACATCCTCGGAGCCTGCCGGTTAATGCTGGAACGCAATGCCAGGGCAGTCGTTTCTGTATGCGAAGTTGACCACCACCCCTGGTGGAGCAATACTTTGCCAGAAGACCTATGTATGGAGAATTTTATTCGGCCGGAGATCCTAAATCTAAACCGCCAGGAATTACCCGTTTTTTATCGAGTCAACGGCGCTGTTTATCTAGGTGAGTGGGACTTTATAAAAAGTAGAAGATCCTTTTATGGCCCGCACACTTATGCTTATATTATGCCCCGTGAACGCTCGGTGGATATTGATAGTGAAATAGATTTTATTCTTGCGGAAGCCTTGCTGAAAGATCTTTTCGAGCGATAGTGCTGGATTTCCTATAAAATTGGTGTAACTGCTCAGCTTGCCTGGCGGTCATCTTGATAGCAATAGCCGGGAAAGCCGCTATGATGGCTGGACGGGTACGTGATCCCGACGGCAGGCAGCGCCAGGGCGGCTTTGAGAATAGTGGTGGTCTGAGCAGTTAGTGCTGGTTTACCGGGGTAGGGCAGGTTCCTTTCAGGTGCCCTCCGGAAACCCGCCCCACCCCTCAGCAGCCGGGTATTACTCGCCGGCTTCCGGATCCAGCTCGGCTTTCATTTTTTCAAACTGGGCTTCGGCGACGATGTCGGCCAGGGCTTCCTTTGTTTCCCCCAGGGCGGACTTCACCTGCTCGCTCAGCTCTGATAAGCCCTGGAGCGCTCCTTTAAAGCTGGATTTGACGGCCGGTTTCAGGGTGGGCCACAGGGCGGCCAGGGCCAGGGCGGCGGCCGCGCCGAGAAGAAAGGCTTTTGTTTCTGGACCGGCGGCCAGCGAGGGCAGACGTAAACCCTCCCCCGGCCGCTCTTCCCGCGCGGCGGCGGTCCTGGCGGCACCATTTTCCGCTAGCGCCCGGCGTACCTCTTCGCGGACGAGGCGACTGATCTCTTCCTCTAAATTGCCGTTGGTCGGCATCTATATTACTCCCCTCCGTTATTGTGATGTGAGATGTGAGCTGGGGGCGCCGGCACGCTGTCACGCTGGCATAAGCAGCTGGTGCAGGGTGCAGCGCCACGGGTATCCCGGTTCGCGGGGTAAGTAACGTTCACCGATACGGGCGGCGGGCAAAAATACATCAGGACGGGCCCGGGCCGGGAACCGGGTTAAGTAAACCCTGGTTATATTTTACCACATTTTTCTTGCCGGGCAAGACCTCGGTAAGGGCCGGCAGGACCATTAAGGGTAAGGTCGCCAGCCAGTCGCCGGGGGCCAGGGGCGCTGTGTGGAAAAAGCGCCGCGCCAGCGGCCAGTAAACGGAAAGCCCCATCAGCCCGGCGGAAATGGCGCCGGATGCCAGCATGAAGTTGGACGGTCTCCCCGGCGGGCGGCAGGCGTAAGAGTAGAGGATCTGCTGCCCGGTGAGGGTGGTAAAGGTCAAGGTACGCGCGGTGGCCAGGTCCCTGGTCCGCAGGTAGTGCTGGAAGGTAAACAGGGAAGTCAGGCCGCTGGCGATACCGGTGGAGAGCACCCGCAGGTTGAAGTCTCTGGTTAAAAAGGACTGTTTCCCGGCTGGCGGCGCCATCATGACATCGGGCGCCGGCGGCGCTACGCCCAGGGCCAGCGCCGGCAGGCCGTCGCCGATGAGGTTGATCCATAAGAGCTGCAGGGGCAGCAGCGGCAGGGGCAGGCCTTGCATCGTGGCCGTCAGCATCAGCACCACTTCGCCGGCGTTGGTGGCCAGCAGGTACAGCAGGCTGCGGCGGATATTCTGGAAGGTCGCCCGTCCCTCTTCCACGGCGGCGACGATGGTGGCGAAGTTGTCGTCGCTGATGACCAGGCTGGCGGCTTCACGGGTGACGTCGGTGCCGGTCTTGCCCATGGCGATGCCGATATCAGCCTCTTTCACCGCGGGGGCGTCGTTGATGCCGTCACCGGTCATGACGACGATATGGTTTTTCTTCTTTAAAATGCGGACCAGCTCGAACTTATGCCGGGGCAGCACCTGGGCGAAGATCCTGGCCTCGCCGGCCACGGCGGCCAGCTCTTCCTCTGCCAGCCCCTCCAGCTCGGCGCTGGTGACAACGCGCTCGTCGGGCTGCATCAACCCCAGCTCCAGGGCAATGGCCCTGGCCGTCGCCGGGTGGTCGCCGGTGATCATCTTGACTTCGATGCCCGCCTGATGACAGCTGGCCAGGGCGTCGCAGACCTCCGGCCGCGGCGGGTCGTACATGCCCAGCAAGCCGGCGAAGGTGAGGTCACCGGCCAGGCTTTCTTCCAGGCCGGCGTCGTCGATGGTCAAAACAGCCGGGTCGCAGCGCTTGTAGGCCACGGCCAGCACACGCAGGGCTGCGGCCGACATGCTCCGGCCCTGCTGGAGGATAAAGCGCCGCCTGGCATCCTGGAGGGGGACCTCCCGCCCCTCTTCGAGGAAGGTGGTGCAGCAGTCGAGCAGGGCGTCGGGAGCGCCTTTGGCAAAGACCCAGGCCGTGCCTTCCTCGGGGCTGCTGCAGGCCACCAGCATGCGGCGGCGGCTGCTCTCAAAGGGTACCATGCGCTTTAAGGGGTATTTTTGTTTCAGCTCCTCGGGCCAGAGGCCGGCTTTGGCCGCTGCCACCAGCAGGGCGCCCTCGGTGGGGTCGCCGCCGACCTGCCAGCTTTCCCCCGGCGCGGCGGGTTCGATCAGGCGCGCCTCGTTGCACAGGGCGGCGGCCATCAGCGCCAGGCGCAGGCCCTCGTCGTTAGCCCTACCGTCGGCGCTTTTAAAGGTGCCTTCCGGGTTGTAACCTTCACCGCCGACCTCCCACCAGCGGCCGGTGTAGATGCGGCGGACGGTCATCTGGTTCTTGGTCAGGGTGCCGGTCTTGTCGCTGCAGATGACGGTCACCCCGCCCAGGGCCTCCACCGCCCCCATACGGCGCACGATGGCCTGGCGCCGCGCCATGCGCTGGACGCCGGCAGCCAGGGAAACGGTGGCGATGGCCGGCAGCCCTTCGGGGACGGCGGCTACGGCCAGGCTGGTGCCGGAGAGGACCATGTCCATCAGGCTCTGGCCGCGTAAGACGCCGCCGGCAATCATCAGGCCGCAGGCGCCCAGGGAGATATGCATCAGGCGGCGGCCCAGGTGGCTCAAGTTCTGCTGCAGCACGGTGGGCCGCGGCTCTTTTTCCTCCAGCATAGAGGCGATGCGGCCCATCTCGGTGGCCATGCCGGTGGCGCAGACGACGGCGCGGCCGCGGCCGCGGGTGACGCTTGTCCCCAGGAAGAGGGCAGCGCTGCTGCCCTGAGCGCGGGGGTTCTTCCCCACCGGTACTGACTCGCCCGTCAGCGAGGCCTCTTCTAATTCCAGCTGGGTGGCCGCCAGCAGGCGGGCGTCGGCCGGTACGCGGTCGCCGCTGGCCACCAGGAACACATCGCCGGGTACCAGCTCGGCCGCCGGCACCTCCTCTTCGCGGCCGTCACGGACTGCCAGCGCCCGCGGCACCTCCAGCCGGCGCAGGGCGCGCAGCGCCTCGTCGGCCTGGCTTTCCTGGAAGGCGCCCAGCACGGCATTGAGGGTGACGATACCCATGATGGTCGCCGCGTCGCTGATCTTGCCCATGAAGACGTTGACCAGCGAGGTGCCCATCAGCAGCCGCACCATGTGGTTCTGGAGCTGGCCCTTGACGCGGTCCCAGAAGGTGATGGGCCGCGCCTCGATCAGCGTGTTGGGCCCGTAAACCTGCAGGCGTTTAGCTGCTTCGGCGCGGGTGAGGCCCTGCTGCGGGTCGACCTGCAGGGTGGCCAGCAGGGCTGGCAGGGCGGTGTCCTGCCAGCCGGGGAACTGGGCTACTGCCACCGGTGCCGCTGCCGGTGCAGTGGCCGCGGCCGGCACGGGGTGCGGGGCAGGTACAGGGTGCAGGGCGGCCTGCAGGGCGGGCCCCTCCCCTTGC
>DFYS01000066.1 GCA_002383405.1 Moorella sp. UBA4076 | reverse complement strand
CGGTGGTAGTTATCCAGGTGCCTGACAGCTGCCGCCAGCTGCTCCCGCAGGGCCAGGTCCCGCTTCAGGTACCCCAAGCGGGCTTCGTAATCCTCCAGGGCCCTGACGGCCCGCTGCAGGCCATCATAAACAGCCTGGCGGCTGATCCCCTCTTCACCGGCTATCTCCCCCAGGGAGAGGTCGTGGTGATAATGGAGTTCCAGCCACTGCCTTTGCTTGCTGGTAAGGAGGGGGCCATAAAAATCATAGAGGCGCGCCACCCGGGCCAGCTGGTCAAGCATGAGCACCACCGGAGATGATTATAGGCTACTTTATAGCTGCTGTCAAGGGCGCGGCTTTGACAGCAGTGTTGAAGTATAACTCGGAAACCTTGATGCCGGTCCGGCCAAGCTAATGGTATTGCAAGCAGGTTCTTCTCTCTTTTATCGGATGTAAAAATCAATATGGAACGCGGCTCCCCTTACATTTTTCGCTGGCGGTAACGGATAGCTGCCGGATGGCTCATGCACAATAAGAGATGTATATTTATGACCATTTCTCCTTTGCTGGATATGGCGGCCTAAAAACTTGTTTTTTATTGCAGTTTTGAAGCCGTAAGGTACTAACTACCTCTACCAATAAGTTTTATGTTAACAATGTTGACTTTCCTTGCTACAATAAAGGTGCCATCAATTCCATATCTTCCACCAGATCGCTCTAAAAAGTTTCTGTCCTTGCAATCACCCGCTCATATATCTCTTCCGCGTCCAGGGTCTTGACCTCACCCCCGGCCATAAGAATCCTCCCGTTGACGATGACGGTATCCACATCGCTGCCGCGAGCGGCGTAAACCAGGTTGGCCTCGACGTCGTTGGTCGGCATCAGATGGGGCTGGCGCAAATTGACCAGGATCAGGTCGGCCTTTTTGCCTGCCTCCAGGGTGCCGATTTCATTATCCAGGCCCAGGGCTTTAGCCCCGTTTAACGTGGCCATCGTCAGGGCCTGGCGGGCGGGGACGGCCGTCGGATCCCCGCTGATGCCTTTCGCCAGCAGAGCGCAGGTGCGCATCTCGGCCACCATATCCAGGTTGTTGTTGCTGGCGGCACTGTCGGTGCCGATAGCCACATTGACGCCGGCGGCCAGCATCTCCTTTACCGGTGCCACCCCGCTGGCCAGCTTCAGGTTGCTCTCCGGGCAGTGGGCCACTCCGACTTTTTTCTCCGCCAGGATGGCGATTTCCTCGGTAGTTAGATGAACGCAATGGGCACCCAGGACGGGCAGGTCCAGCAGACCCAGCTTGTTGACCAGGGCCACTGGAGTGGCCCCGTAACGGGCTTTAACGTCTTCTACCTCCCCCTGCGTTTCCGCCAGGTGGATATGTAAACCCACTCCCAGCCCGGCCGCCGTTGCCGCTACTTTAGACAAGTATTCCGGCGTGGAGGTATTGGGGGCGTGGGGGCCGAGCATGGTGGTCACCCGGCCTTCCCCGGCTCCCTGCCACTCCTTTACCAGGCTGACGCCGCTTGCCAGGCGTTGATGCTTGGTATCCTGGAAGCCGATCAGCCCCTGGCAGAGGCTGGCGCGCAGCCCGGCTTCAATAACTGCTTCCGCCACCACGTCCATATGGAAGTACATATCGGCAAAGGTGGTGGTGCCGGAGCGGATCATCTCCAGCAGGGCGAGCTTTGTTCCCCAGCTTATGTCCCCCCGGTTGAGTTTCGCTTCCCGCGGCCAGATCCTTTCTTCCAGCCATTGCTTCAGGGGCAGATCATCAGCATAGCTCCTGAGCAGGGTCATGGCAGCGTGGGTGTGGGCGTTGACCAGGCCCGGCAGGGCGGCCATGTCCCCGGCTTCGATGACGGTATCCGCCTGCCAGCCCGCCAGCAGCCCTTCCGCCGGGCCGACATAAGAGAGGCGGTCGTCGTTGATGACGATAGCGCCGTCCGCGACCACTGCACCGCTGATGGGGACGATGGTGCAGCCATTGATCAGGATTTTACTCAAAAATAACTCCTCCTTTTTACTGATATCAGTTTTTGCATTTCATACCGGCTGTACGACTTAAGCCTGTTACCCCGATTTTGCCAGTTAAGAAGCAACTTGAAAACATCCCTGACAAACCTTTATAGAAATCCCCCCTCGAAAACCTACCTGCTTATGGAATGGGATGAAGGATATCTTCAGATTATTTAACTCTGTTGAACGTAACTGCTCAGGCCACCACTATTCTAAAAGCCGCCCTGGCGCTACCTGCCGTCGGGATCACGAGCCCGTCCAGCCATCATATCGGCTTTCCCGGCTATTGCTATCAAGATGACCGCCAGGCAGGCTGAGCAGTTACTGTTGAACAAACCTCTGATCAGATGCGGTAGCGCTGGTAGTGATGGGGTTTTAGACGGGTAGCCATACCCTGCGCCTCAAACTCCGCTATGAAGAGTGCCGGCAACCGCAGTATCTCCCCCGGTCAGGCCGCTGAACAGGGCGGCGGCAAAATCGCGGGGTTGGAACTCCTTCAGGTCGTCCAGGCCTTCCCCCAGGCCCACCAGTTTAACCGGGATGCCCATTTCGGCCGCAATGGCCAGGACCACCCCGCCTTTAGCCGTACCGTCAAGTTTGGTCAGGGCGATGCCGGTAACACCAGTCGCTTCGCTGAAGAGTTTGGCCTGGGAGAGGGCGTTCTGGCCGGTGGTGGCGTCCAGGACCAGCAGCACCTCGTGGGGCGCCCCCGGCAATTCCCTTGCCACCACCCGGTGGATTTTCTTCAGCTCTTCCATCAGGTTAGTTTTCGTCTGCAGGCGGCCGGCGGTATCCACCAGGACCACGTCGGCGCATCGATTGCGGGCCGACTGGATGGCGTCGTAGACCACCGCCGCCGGGTCGGCGCCGGCCTGGTGGCGGATCAGCCCCGCCCCGGCCCGCTCTGCCCACACCGCCAGCTGCTCGCCGGCGGCAGCGCGGAAGGTATCGGCCGCGGCCAGGAGCACTTTCTTGCCCTCCTGTTGATAACGGTGGGCCAGCTTGCCGATGGTGGTCGTCTTGCCGGCACCGTTGACCCCTACCACCAGGATGACCGTCGGCGGCGTCGGCGACCAGCCCAGGCGGTGCGTCTCCTCCCCCAGGATCGCGGCTACTTCCTCCTGGAGCAAATCCCCAACGGCCGCTGGTTCGGTTAGCTTGCGTTCCTTAACCTGCCGCCGTATCCGCTCCACCAGTTCCATGCTGGTCCTGGCGCCGACATCAGCCGTGACCAGGATCTCCTCCAGCTCGTCAAAGAAATCGTCGTCCAGCCGGCTGCTGCTGGAGAGCAAAACTCCCACCTTTTGCGTCAGATTCTGGCGCGTCTTAGTTAAACCCTCTTTAAGCTTGCTGAAAAAGTTCACTGCAACTCCCCCTGAAATGCGCTTATCGATGACCTGGCCGACCGAAGGCTATCAGGGCCAGGTAGAACAAACGGTATCTTGAAAACTGTCCTGCCAGGTGCCTGCGCGACCGGCAAAATCTAATCCAGTAAGTGAAGGCGGGAGCCATACTTTCTCTACAATTGCCAAA
>DFYS01000060.1 GCA_002383405.1 Moorella sp. UBA4076 | reverse complement strand
TTGTGGGCGGAGCCCACATTGGTATGGTAAATCGACTAGGATGGCCATGAATTTGCGCTGTTTTATATCCATGCTTATGCCTTTATACTAGACGGAGCTACAGCGTTGTTATGATCAGCAAACTTCCGGTTCCAGCCTGTAAATACCGAGAATAGAAGTACTGCGAGTAAGGCCCAGGTATAGGGGTTCGTCATGGCTGCCCAGATTGACGGTAAAGGAATATTAAAGGATTGAGCTGCGGATACCAGGGCTCCATACCAGACAATGACGCAAATATGCCAGGGCATGGTAAAGAAAATGGTACAGACAGAGCAGTCCATCAAGTTGGCCCGCCTGGCAGGGGCGAGGTTAAATCTTTCGCCAATAGGTTTAACAAAACTTGGACCGACAAGCAACTCCGCCGGGGCATTTGCGGCAATAGGAATTGAAGCTAAGATAGTGACGATAATAATTGATAGTTCGGCTTGTTTTACAGTCCGAGCAATGGTTTTTTCCGCCCAACGTAAAATACTTTCCATAACCCCACTTTCTACTAATATCTGCGTAACTGCTAAGACTAAAAGAGCAAAGATTATAGCTCCTACTACACCAGAGATTCCATCTTCAATTAACCCGGTCGACATGCCCCGTTTAGCCGGTATATGAAAGATGGTTGCCAACTGGATTTTACCTATTATGACTCCAAAAAACGCCGCAGAAATGTTGCCCCAGATTAAAGACTCAAGAATATGCCTGCCAGCTAAAGCAGCCCCGACGACAATGGCGAAACTGACCAACATCAAAAGACCGCGGGGATCAATCTTGGCCGTTAATTCAGGTAAGTTGGCTACATTACCCCCGCCCCCAAATATTAGTAGTATAACTCCCGATATTGCTGCTGCCGAAACTGCTAAGGGGAAGCGGCTGCGAACAACATCCCTCATAGTGGCTTCCTGAGTGTAAGCGGAAACGATTGTAGTATCTGATACCGGTGCTAAATTATCGCCAAATGCAGCTCCCGATAAGATGCCGGCCGCCAGCATAGCCGGATTGGCACCCAGGTAAACGCCTGCAGGATAGAGTACTGGAATAAGGGATAGTACTGTTCCGGTACTTGTACCGGTACCCATAGAAAACAAGCAGGCAGCAATGAAAGCTAAAAAGGTAAATATAGCTCCCCGTGCCCCGGTTTTTAAGCCGAACCATAGCAAACCTTCTACTAATCCACCGGCAACCATTAATTTGCCAAACACACCGGCAAAGAGCCAGGCAGTAACAATAACAATACCATTCTTATCGCCCAAGCCCCGCATTACTGTCTCGCAGAATTCAGTTTTATTTTTCGCCAACAATAAACCGGCAACGATTGCCAACCACCCACCGGCCCAGAAAGCCTGGGTGCCTCCCATGCCAGCAACAGACAACCATACCAGAACTGCTATCAAAACTAACAAAGGAATTAATCCGCCCCATAAGCCTCCGTACATCTCCAAGAGTGCTGAACTTTTTTCCTTACTTTCCATGTGTTTTCTCTCCTTTCCTTTCTAAGTTTTATTCAAAGTGTTACTTTGACCTTTTGCTATACGTACCACCTCTTCCGCTAATATTTGCGCAGGATCAAAGGTGGGTATACTGAAATACCCAGCGTCCTTTGCTAGAACCGAAAGTTCAGTACAACCGAATATTATAGCCTGGGCACCATTTTTGATTAACTCATTTGCTATTTCCTTTAGTTCCTTTACTAATTCAGCATCATATTTATTAGATTTAACTTCAAAAATAATGGTCATTATCTTTTCTTGGAGGTCTTTAGTTGGCAGCAAAATTTCGACATTATATTCTTGAAAAGCATCGTGATAAAGCCTGGTAACCATGACAGCAGTACTGGCAAGTAACCCGAGCCTTTTTATATCCGGGATTTCTTGCAAAACTCTATCTCTGGTACTTGTAATAATGTTTAGTACCGGTATTTTTACAGCGCTTTTTACCTCTGGATAATAAAAATGGGCTGTGTTACATGGTATGGCCAAAAAATCTGCTCCCCATTTTTCTAATTGCCGGGCTATCTGTACCATCACAGGACCAGGGCTTTCCCCTGACCCCAGGATCGCCTTTACCCGGGAGGGTATCCGGGGGTTATTATCGACAAGCATACGAATATGATCGCTATCATCGTTAGCAGGAGTAGCTTTGATAATTTTATCCATAAAATCGACGGTAGCTTCCGGCCCCATTCCACCAATTATCCCTAGAATTTTTGCCGACATATGTTTAACACCCCAGAAAAAGATAGTACGGGTTGGATGCTATTATGGGTAGCATCCAACCTGAAATAGTTTTATTTTCCCTCTGGTTAGATTTCGGCCTCTTTCTCCAACACCGGTAAGTCCAGCTCTACCATCTCCGGGTACTTCAGACCGCTGCCGGTGTTTAACACAACTACTTTTTCCTCGGGCTTCAGGAAACCGCTTTCCAGGAGTTTCAGAGCGCCGGCTACAGCGGCGGCGCCTTCGGGACAGATAAACATGCCTTCGGTCCGGGCGACCTGCTGCACCGCATCCTTAATTTCTGCATCGCTGACACTTACGGCCGCACCGCCGCTTTTATAGACGGCCTCCAGGACCAGGAAGTCGCCCAACGCTTTGGGTACGCGGATCCCGCCGGCGATGGTTTGCGCCCCCTGAAAGAATTCTGATTCCTTCCTGCTTTCGCGGAAAGCCTTTACGATAGGTGAACACCCTTCGGCCTGGACGGAGATCATTTTAGGCAGGGGGCCTTTAATCCAGCCAATGGCCTGCAGTTCCAACAAGGCCTTCCAGATGCCGATGATACCTACCCCGCCGCCGGTGGGATAAAGGACAGCATCGGGTAATTCCCAATTAAACTGCTCGGCAATTTCGAGACCCATAGTCTTTTTGCCTTCGATGCGGTATGGTTCTTTTAATGTTGAAGCGTCAAACCAGCCGTATTTCTTTACCCCCTGGGCGATTATCTTACCGGCGTCGGAAATCAAACCCTTTACCAGATAGGTGCGAGCACCGCTGACCACACATTCCTTTTTGGCCAGGTCCGGAGCATCGACCGGCATAGCGATGGTCATTTCGATCCCGGCTTTGGCGCCATAGGACGACCAGGCGCCGCCGGCGTTGCCGGCCGTCGGCATAGCAATGGCCTTGATGCCCAGTTCTTTGGCTTTGGAGACCCCTACTGCCGCCCCGCGGGCCTTGAAGGTCCCAGTGGGGTTTAAGCCTTCGTCTTTGATGTAGAGGTGCTTGAATCCCATTTCCCGCCCCAGATTATTGGCGGTAAAAATGGGGGTAAAGCCCTCGCCCAGGGAAACGATATTTTCTTCTTGCTCCAGGGGTAGAAACTCCCAGTAGCGCCAGAGGTCGGCCCGCCGGCCTTTTAAATCCTCCTTGTTTACCGCTTGACCCAGGCGCTCCAGGTCGTAGCGTACCAGCAGGGGCGAGCCACAGCGGCAGAGGTTATGAACCTCACTGGCCTGATAGGTAGCATGACATTGGGGACACTCCAAATCACGGACAAAACTCATTAGACTCTTCCTCCTCTTTTCGCTACCGCCAATCCGACCGCAGCAGGACCCGCCTTAACTGCACGCTACTGTTCATACTCAATAAGATATGCGATGCTACCAGCCGCAGCCGGACCTGCCGTAACCAAACTCTACGTTCCCTCTTTACTTTGCCAAAGCCTTCAACAATTAAGGTACTAATAGATGGCACTAACCAAATTCCGCCGTCGCTTCTAATCCCCCCTCTTTATTTGTTTTCCACTACCGCCACCGCCTCAATCTCCACCAGTACATCCTTAGGTAGGCGGGCCACTTCCACGCAGGAACGCGCCGGGGGCTCTTTGGTAAAATAACGGCTGTAAACTTCGTTGATAATGCCGAAATCATCCATGTCTTTAATGTATACAGTTGTTTTGACAACGTCATCCAGTCCGGCCCCGGCTGCAGTTAATACGGCCTGCAAATTGGCCATCACCCTGGCCGTTTGCTCAGCCACGCCGCCAGCGACAATTTGGCCGCTGGCCGGATCTATCGGGATCTGGCCGGAAGTAAAGATCAGGTTGCCGACTTTTATCGCCTGGGAATAGGGGCCGATGGCTGCTGGTGCTTCTTTGGTTGCAATAATGCTTTTGACGGTCATTTTAGTTCAATCCTTTCCTGGCTGCTGCCTTACATGTTTTAATTAACTATTCGCCATAACTTTTAAATCTCCTGCTAACTAACTAAAATTTTATTGTAAGTGATGCTAATATATTTGAGGAGACCC
This sequence comes from Moorella sp. UBA4076, assembly GCA_002383405.1. GTDB lineage: Bacteria > Bacillota > DSM-521 > Neomoorellales > Neomoorellaceae > Neomoorella. Next base: position 1,845 of record DFYS01000060.1, on the reverse strand, counting down.
TCATGGTGTCGTGCTGCCACCGGCGAAGAAAAGAAAGGACCTTATAACAAAATTTAGTCTTGACACTCTCTGGCAGGGGTTTTACAATAAAAGTGGTCGTACCACAGACCTCTCACTTCCCACATCTCACATCTCATCGAGGAGGAGGAACCAGCAGTGGAAAAATTCTTTGTCCATGACCGGCGGGACACCGTTGGCGTAGCCGTGGCTGACATCCAGGCCGGCGAAACGGTTACCGGGTGGGTAATGGAGGACAACTCCATTGTCAGCGTTAAGTCCCTGAGCGACATCAAGCTCGGCCACAAGATTGCCCTCAAGGACATCGCCAAAGGGGAAACGGTTGTCAAGTACGGCGAACCCATCGGCAAGACTATTGCCTCTATTGCTCGAGGCGAGCACGTTCACGTCCATAATCTCAAGACTGCGAGGTGGTAAAAATGATCAGCACTAAATTCATGGGTTACCGCCGCGAAAACGGCAGCGTCGGCGTTCGTAACCGGGTAGTTATCCTGCCTTTAGACGACCTTTCCAACGCTGCCGCTGAAGGAGTAGCCAAGCTCATTGATGGCACCATTGCCCTGCCTCACCCTTATGGCCGCCTGCAATTCGGCGCCGACCTGGAATTATTTTTCCAGACCTTAATCGGCACCGGCTCCAACCCCAATGTCGCTGCCTGCATCGTCATCGGCATCGAACCCAAATGGACTAACCGCGTGGTGGAAGGTATCGCCAAAACCGGCAAACCGGTGGCCGGTTTTGGTATTGAACGCTACGGCGACCTGAAAACAATCGAAATGGCCTCGCGTAAGGCGATAGAATTCGTCCAGTATGCCACCGAGCTGCAAAAGGAAGAATGCGACATCTCCGAGCTCGTGGTCAGCATTAAATGCGGTGAATCCGATACTACCTCCGGCCTGGCTTCTAATCCCTCCATTGGTAACGCTGTTGACCGCCTGGTTGACATGGGTACTACCGTCCTCTTCGGTGAAACCTCCGAACTTACCGGGGGCGAGCACCTGGTAGCCGCCCGCTGTGCTACCCCGGAAATCCGCGAGCAGTTCATGCAGAGCTTTAAATCCTACAATGACTTTATTGTTTCCCAGGGCGTCGACCTCTGCGGCTCCCAGCCCACCGAAGGCAACATTACCGGAGGCCTGACAACCATTGAAGAGAAGGCATTTGGTAACATCCAAAAAATCGGTAAACGGACCCTGATCCAGGGCGTCCTGCAGCCGGCTGAAGCGCCTCAAGGTAAAGGTTTGTGGTACATGGAGACCTCCTCAGCCGGTGCCGAGGCGGTAACCCTTTTTGCCGCCGGCGGCTCTGTCCTGCATTTCTTTACCACCGGGCAGGGCAATATCGTCGGCAACCCCGTCATTCCAGTCATCAAACTTTCCGCCAACCCGGTGACAGTCAGCACCATGAGCGAGCATATTGACGTCGACCTGACGGGCCTGCTGCGCCGGGAAATGGATCTCGACGGCGCTGGCACCGCTGTCTTGGATATGTTCATCCGCACCCTGAACGGCCGTTACACCGCTGCCGAAGCCCTCAGCCACAAGGAATTCATCCTGACCAAGCTTTATCGCAGCGCGTAAGATGCTTGCTTTTTTAATGCTGGAGAAAAACACGCAAAAACCCGGTAGGATTTGTACCTGAAACCGGTTAGAGTGGGAGTAGACGCTCATGCCGCGTTAGCGGCACCAGCAGAAGGATGAAAATAGCAGTATTGTAGGCGGGGTGAAGCAGGTTTCCGGAGGGCGCATTTTTAAGCCTTGAGTATCAAGGAGCGGATGAGGCCCTCGGAAACAGCGCGGCCACACAAGTTTCTCGGCCCGAAGGGCT
>DFYS01000177.1 GCA_002383405.1 Moorella sp. UBA4076 | reverse complement strand
CGTCTTCCCCGGCTACCAGAAGGTCGCCAACCCGGAGATCCGCGAGCGCTTCGCCGCCGCCTGGAACCGCCGCCTGGACGGCACTCCGGGCCTCAGGATCCCGGAGATGCTCGACCTGGCAGCCGAGGGCTACATTCGCGCCATGTATATCATGGGCGAAGACCCGGCGCTGACGGACCCGGACATCACCCATGTGCGTAAAGCCCTGGCCAACCTGGACTTCCTGGTGGTGCAGGACCTCTTTATCTCCGAGACGGCGAAGTTCGCCGACGTCATCCTGCCCGGCGCCAGTTTCCTGGAGAAGGACGGCACCTTTACCAGCACCGAGCGGCGGGTGCAAAGGGTGCGGCAGGCAATCAGCCCCCGCGGCGAGTCGCGGCCGGACTGGCGGATTATCTGTGACCTGGCGGCGCGGCTGGGTTACCCCATGCCGTATGACTCGCCGGAGCAAATCTTTGCCGAAATGGCCGCCCTCACCCCCAGTTACGCCGGCATCAGCTACGCGCGCCTGGCGGGCGACGGCTTGCAGTGGCCCTGCCCGGCGCCGGACCACCCGGGGACGCAGTTCCTCCACGCCGGCCAGTTCCCGCNNCCACCGGCCGCATGCTTTACCACTATGCCATTACCACCCGGCATTCAGCCAGCCTGGAGAGTTGCCGTCCGAAGGAGATGGCCGAGATTAACCCAGTGCAAGCGGCGGAATTGGGGGTAAAGACAGGGGATGAGGTGGCCGTTGTCTCCCGCCGCGGCCGGCTGGTGACGAGGGTGCAGGTGACCGACCGGGTGCCACCAGGGATCATGTTTATGACTTATCACTATAAGGAAGCCCCGGTCAACATCCTCACCAACGCCGTCTTCGATCCGATCAGCAAAACGGCGGAATATAAGGTGGCAGCGGTGCGGCTGGAGCCAGCAAGTTAAGCGCCATTCAGCCTTAAAAACTAAAGTGGGCTCCGCCCACAANNAGTTTTGAAGCCGTAAGGTACTAAGGGGTGCTGTTATACACCCCTTGGTTATTTTTATGCCTGTGCAGTTGTGTGTACCATAATTTCCCATCAGCCTACAATAAAAAATCGCACCCTTAAATTGCATCATCTTCATTGATTTTAACTTATACCAGATGCCGGCAGCCATCACAACTGCATTTTTCGATTTTGTTACAGACAAAAGCCCTGCCGGTATATTGCCAGCAGGGCTGTTTGGCTATTGCTTATGAATCATACTGATCTGCTCCCGGGGGCGGCCGGTGGAGCGGGATACCAGGTCGCCGATCTTGTTGGCGTCCTCGTTACCGAATTTATCAGCCATGACAATGACGTTTACAGCATTGGGCTGGATAAACACCGCCGCATCTTTGTACCCTTTGGCGACAATCAGTTTCTCCAGCTGCATCTCCAGGTCCATCTGCTGGGTCAGTTCCACCAGACGCTTCTGGGCTTCCTGTTTGCCCTCACCGTCGATGCTGGTATTATCGATAATCTGCTTCAGCAGGGCGATCTGCTGGCTGCGCTGGCGGTCCCTTTCCAGACGGTATTCGATGAAGAAGGCGGTACCACCTGCGGCTTTGGAATCGGCCTGGCTGAGAATATCCTCGGCTTTGGGAGTAGCGGCGGCCGCCTCCTCCTTGACCGGGGCCGCCACTTTGGCCGCCCCGCTATTATCGGCCTGGCCGGCCGTCTGCTGGACCGGCCGTTCCGCCGGTAGATCCACCCCGGCCTCTTTCGCCCCCTGCTGGTCCCCCTGGACAATATAGGCCAGGACACCGAAGGTCAATACCAGCGCAATCAACACCCGTCCTTTTTCGCTGATCTTAATCATTTTCTTCCACCTCCAAATATTAGATATGAAAAGTGGGGGGTGAGAAGTCGGAGGCTTGCAGGAACCGGCCCAGCACTCAATCCCCGCTTGTTTAAATTGCTGGCTTAATACTCCGTCTGACGGTTTCTCCACCTGAGTAACTAACCTGAAAATAGAGGCGGGATGTGAGAGGTGAGATGCGGGAGGCTGGTAGGAACTGGCTGTGCCAGTTCCNNAACTCGGCCGGCTTCGGGCGCGGCCAAAACTTAAGCCCACGGGCCGAGAAACTTGCGGCCGCGCTGATCCGAAAGGAGCCTCGTTCTTCTGAACTACGCGCAAATGCGCCTTCCGGGAACCTGCCCCACCCCTCACCTTCACACAATATCACTATTTCCATCCTGCTGCTGGTGCCGCGTCGGCGGCATGGGCCTCTACCCTGATAGTTGAGTGCTGGGTTCCTGATTTCAAGCGGGCCCCGCTTCTCATTTTTCCCCTTTTTTGCTGCGCTTCGCCAGCATCGATGCCGCCGCTCCCACCTTCGCGGGCAGGTCCGCCAGTTCCCTTCCTGGCGGTTTGCCAGCATCGATGCCGCCGCCCGGACCGGGAAAGTTTAACGAGAATAACTGTCATGATAACTACGGGCTCCCTTCAGTTTCCATTGGCAGCACCTGCACCTGGTGGGGCGCCAGGCCCCACAGGGTCTGCACCGCCTGGATGAACCGCGCCCGCACCTGGGGGTCGTTCGCCCCTGCGGCCACTACCACTACACCCAGGATCTCCGGCTGGGACTCCCGGACTACTACCGGCGCTTCGCCGCCATTTAGCTGGGCATTACGGGCCATGACCAGCTGGGCATCTTCATTGCTGTCGGTAGTCACCCGTGTACCGCCGCTTTGGTCCTTTTCCTCGATGCTGCGCCGGGTAGTTTTGGTATTGGTGGCCAGCTCTTTCAGCGGGCTGTTTTTTAAGGATACCCGCACCGCCACCCGGCCAGCGCCGCTGACTTGCTCCAGTATCCCCTGCAACTGACTTTCCAGCTCCCTGGCGGTAGCCATCAATTCCGTCGCCTGCTGCTCCCCTTCGGGCCGGGTGACCGTCTTCCCTGGCGGCTGACCTTCGGGGCGTTGTTGGGACCGGTTAATATTGCCGATGCTGACGAATATGCTTCCCAGGATCAAAACGCCGGCAGCCAGCCAGAGATACCCGGGCGGTTTCTGGGGCAGGAAACGCCAGCCCGACCATCTTTTTTCCAGCAACACTTATCACCCCCATTATTAGATGTGAGGTAACCACCCAGAAAATAGAGGCGAGAAGTGAGATGTGAGATGTGGGAGGTTTGTAAGAACTGGCTACGCCAGTTCCTGATTGAAATCACACCCCTGCTATTTTCATCCTGCTGCTGGTGCCGCGTTATCGGCATGGGCGTCTACTAAGCCAGTTTGACAAAAGCCTCATTTCCCCATTTCTCACCTCTCGCCTCTCACTTCCCACTTCCCACTTCTCACTTCCCACTTCCCACTTCCCACTTCTCACTTCTCACTTCTCACTTCTCACCTCTCACCTCTCACCTCTCGCCTCTCACTTCACAAATAATACTTCTACCTGACCGGGTTCAAGGCCATAGAAGTGAGCAATCATGGCTATAATCCGCGCTTTGAGCTGCTGGGCTTCATCCTGGGTAACGGTGGCAGCGGGAGACGGCGATTTTTGCTCGGCTCCCGCAACTTCTCCCGGGGCTTGCGCGGGTTCCTCCGATAACTGCTTCTCAGGCAGTACCGGCTCAGGGATGACCGCAAGGTCACTTTTCGCCTCCTCTCCCGGCGCAGTTTCGCCCATTGGTTCATTATTGGCATCACTGTCGGGTTTTGTTCCTGGTTGCACCTCAATACGCTCAACTTCGATCGGTGGCGGCGCTGAAGCGGGTTCTCCCAGGGTAACTATCACCACCACCCGGCGGATAGCTCCCCGGCACTCCTTTTCATTATCAACACTCACCTGCGCCTCTACTGTTTTAACGCCCGGCACCAGGGATACCAGGGCTTTAATCTGCCCGGCCAGGCGCTGGCGATAAAGCTCCAGGGCTGCCTCCGCGTTGGCCCGGGCTATTTCCTGACCCTGTTGCGCCGGTACATCCGTCACCGGGTCCAGACGCAGGTCCCAGGCGGCGACATCCATCTCCGGCCCCAGGCGTAACCCTTCCGCCAGGGGGCTCAAAATGGCTACGACCACAAAGAGCCCCAGGACCAGACGGACATAGCGGGTCATTTTTTTATCCGGCAGCAACATTTCCAGGAAAGCCGCCAGCAAAGCGATGAGGGCCACCTGGCGGACAATCTCACCGATCCTGGCCATCAACTCCGCCACTACCCCCTCAAGGCTACCGTAATGTTCCCCAGGACGACGATAACAGTGATAGCCAGGAAGAATATTAATCCCGTCACCGCCACGCAGGCAAAGACCAGGGTCAAGGCGCCGCCGATGCCGTCCAGAGCTTCGGCCAGCTGCTCCTCGCCAAAGGGCTGGATTACAGCCGCTGCCACCTTATAGACCACTACCAGGGAAAGGATCTTTAACATGGGAAAAGCTGCCAGGAAAAAAATGATGCCCACCCCGACAAGGCTGACGGCGCTTTTCAACAGCAGGGTCGCCCCGGCGACGGTTTCGATGGCATCGGACAGCATGCCGCCGACTACGGGCAAAAAAGCGTCGGTTGCAAACTGGATAGCCCTTAAGCCTACCCCGTCGGCCACCGCCCCGGCAACCCCGTAAATAGATAAAACTCCGGTAAAAACAGTCATCATCAACCCCAGGGCAACCATGGCGACCTGTTTCAGGAGCCCGGCCAGTTTTGATATCTGAAAGCGGTCGGCAATATGGCTGACCACCGTCAGGCAGGCGGTAAGGTACAAAAGGGGAAAGAGGACATTGTGCATCAGGGTGCCGGTGATGGTCACGGTATATACCAGGACCGGCTGCAGCAGCGTCGAGACCGAGATGCCGCCGGTGGCCGCCAGCAGGGTTACAAGTACGGGCAACAGGGATTGGAAAAAGGATACCATGCGGTCGACAGCCTCCCCGGCGGTACCAACAGCCAGGGTGAAGGAGGTAAGAGCCAGGGTGACCAGGGCCAGGAAAGCCACCCCGCGCGCCAGGGTTGCGATGCCCCCCTCATTAAAAGCAGCCTGGAGATTCTGCAAGACGGCGCAGGCCACCGCCAGGATAAGGAGCTGCCCCAGCAGGGCGCCGCTGGCCAGGAGCTCGTGGAAAAGATATTTTAATAACCCCCGCCCGACGTCCAGCGGGTCGACAGGCAGCCTGCCCTGGCGCAGGCCGGCCAGGATTGACTGGAAATCAAAGTGCGGCAGGTATTGGCCCACTTCCCGGTCCAGCTGGTTCAAATAAGTATCGATACCCTCCAGGTTGAGCCGGGATAGCTGCTGTTCCAGTTGCTCGTCCAGAGTCATGGCCGCCGCTGCCCCGGTCGCGGGCTGCGGCGGGTAGTAGGCCAGGGCTCGCGGCGCCGCCACGGAACAGGAAAGCCCGTAAAGCACCAGCAGGATTAACACTCCTGCCGCCCTTTGCGCCAGCTGGCGGGGGCGGGCACAAAACACCTTATGCGGGTACACGCTGCAATTATGGCGGCGGTGATGGCGGATGGGTCCAGTGGGAGCAGACATCCCGAGCACTATGTTTCACCTTTTCCCCGATGAAGGTTCCTGACCGTCAAAAACTCGTTGCAGCCGGTTTTTTACGGTAAAAGACGGATTATCGTCTCCAGAATGGCGACTATAATCGGGATGGCCAGGACCATAATCAGCACCTTAGCCGCCAGCTCCACTTTGCTGGCAATGGCGTTTTCCCCGGCGTCCCGGCAGACCTGGCCGCCGAATTCCGCCACGTAGGCAATGCCAATAATCTTTAGGATCGTATTCAGGTAGAACTGGTTGATACCGGCCCGGTCCGAGAGGTCGGCCAGCACCCGGATCACGGTGCCGATGCGGTCGAGGAGCAGCAGGAATATGGTCGCCCCCACCACCAGGCTGATGAGCATGGCTGTCTCCCCGCCCCGCGCCTGGCGCACCAGGATAATAATCAGGGTAGCCGTCAGGGCCAGGCCGGCGATCTGGAAGATTTCCATCCGCGGCCACCCCTTTAATACAGCTGGAAGACCGACCGCACAGCTTCAAATAGTTCTATAATTAAAGGTATAACCCACAGCAGGGCTATCGCCAGGCCGGCCAGGAGGGTCATATAGGCATACTCATCGCGGCCGGCCTGTTTCAAAAAGGTATAGAAGATCGTAATGATAATAGCCAGGGCCGCCAGGCGGAAAATCAGGCTGATGTCAACGCTTAACATAACGCTTTCCCCTTCGTATGATTTTAGTAAGCCCATGCATCCGGCTTGCCGGCAAGTGGGCGGCGATTAGCTTTCCCCTCCGTAAGATTAATAAAGCAATAGCACCAGGGTGATCCCCATCAGAAAACCCAGGGTGCGCCACATCCTGCCCTGGCGGTTGTTCTCCTCCAGGGCAGCCAGACTCTGCTGCTCCAGAAGCTGGCGGGTCAGCTCCAGGTTCTTGACCTGATCAGCAGCGCCGGAATTGCCCAGCATGGGACCCAGGCTGCGGAGTATTTCCCGATCTCCGGCTCGCAGGTCTCCCGTCTGTTCGAGTTCCGCCAGTCCCTTTTCCCAGGCTGCTATGGCTCCCCGAGCTGCATTCTCCCGCAATTGCCTGGCGACGGCCTGGAAAAAGACAGCCGCCGGTCCGGACAACTGCTTCCCTATCCGGTTTAAGGCCTGAGGGAGGGGGGTGGCCCCGTAGACTATTTCCGTTTCCAGCATTTTCAAGCCGGCATTCAGCTGGCGCAGCTGTTCAATACGGGAACTGAATCCCCGCGCCCTCTCCAGCCCGAGAAAACCGCAGGTTAGAACTATGAGAATACTGCCCAGCACCTTTAACATCCCCGGTCATCCCCCCACCGGAGACTCTGATGAATGGTCCGGCCATACCCGTCCAGCACGGCGGTGATGCTTCCCGGCCGCGGGTCACGGCCCAGGATGACCAGCCGTTGCCAGAACCCCTGCTCCATGAGTATCGCCCACCCGGGGCGCCGTATCAGTTCTTCCAGGGCAGCGGCGTGGACAGTGGCCAGTATGGTCACCCCGGCGTTCAAGATATCCTGTAAAGCCGCCAGTTCTTCCGGTCGGCCGATTTCATCAGTAGCAATCACCTCCGGCGCCATAGAGCGCAGGAGCATAAGCATCCCCGGGGCCTTGGGGCAGCGGTCCAGGACATCTGTGCGCGGGCCGACGTCCAGCTGGGGTACCCCCAGCCAGCAGCCGGCAATCTCCGAACGCTCGTCCACCACAGCGACATTGACGCCGTTAAATTCAAGGGCGGCTATACCGGTACTAAAAAAGCGGACGATATCACGCAGCAGGGTAGTTTTGCCGCAGCGGGGCGGTGAAAGGAGCAGGGTATTGAGGGGTTTCCCTCCTGCCAGCAGGCCGGGTATTAATCCGCGGGCACATCCCGGGACGCTGCGCGCCAGGCGCAGGTTTAAACCGGCGAAGTTCTTGAGCGTTTGCACCTCCCCCTGACGCACCACCGCCTCTCCCACCAGCCCCACCCGGTGCCCGCCGCTGATAGTGATATAACCAGAGCGCAATTCCTCTTCCAGGGCATAGAGCGAGCTCCGGGTGAGGGCCTGGATGGTCTGAATGAGGTCCTCGCCAGTTACCGTATAGGCCAGGTCGGGTACAGGTGTCAGCGTGCCGCCGGCCTGCAACCAACCCTCGCCATTACTCCAGCGTACCTGGAGGGGACGTTCCCGGCGCAGGCGTATTTCTTCCAGGGACGTTTGTATTGCCGGGGGCAGGGCCGCCAGGGAGGTGGCAATCACTCCCGGCAGCAGGGTCAACACCCCCGCTGGGACTCCCGCCCGGCCGGCCAGGGCCTGTCCGGATGCCGGTGCGGGCAATTCATTTCTGATCAAACGGATATTGCCCATTTCTCTCCCCTCCTGCCATTATGCTTATTAAGGACCTGGCAATTTTATGCAGGGAAAGCGGTGGACAAAAAAATAAGACCCCAGCACGGCGTCTTATTTTTAAAATAACGTTCTGGCGAATCAATATGCTACTGCACCGGGGGTGGAGCAGGTTCCCTCCGGGCGCCACTTCCTGCCCTTATACAAGGACTTCGCTTTGCAGGCGGATGGTGCGCGGCATACATAAGCCCACGGGCTTAAGAATTATGGCCGCGCTGTTTCCGAGGGCNNGAACCTGCCCCACCCCACTCGCTGTGCTGCCATTTTTATCCTGCTACTGGTGCCGCCCGGCGGCATAGGCGGCGTCTATCCTGAAATTAGAGGCAGGAAGCCGGAGCCTCCAGGGGAACCAGATAGGCGGGCCGAAGCCATTTTCGCTACCTGTGCAGGTTTCTCGATGTTTACTGATTACGGGTAGATTAGATATCGTCAGTATCCGGGGATTTCTTCCCGTCCTCTCCCTCGGGGGAAGGGGTTTCGTCTTCTTCATTAATGAA
>DFYS01000111.1 GCA_002383405.1 Moorella sp. UBA4076 | reverse complement strand
TCATTCCCCTCTCCACAGGGGCTAAACCGGCCTCCTTTCGGCCTGAATTATCTTTGCATGGGCAAATAACCAGAGCCCTGCCGGATCAGGTACGGGCTGTCGATAAAAAACGGCTCAAAGAGTACCAGGGCAGTGTGGCCGGTACTTCTTTTTTTGCTGCCCTGGAGGAAGCGCTACGCGAGCTGTTCGCCTTATGAAGCTCATTTGCCGTACCCATTGCTCTGCAGCGGACCCCTGGTGGCTCTACCCTCGCCCCCAAAACCATCTATGAAGCTCATTTGCTGTACTCATTGCCCTAAAGCCGTATGGATATTAGATTTGTAACCTCGACTGCATATGGTGCTTAAATATAAAAACCGCATTAAGGCCTTCCAGGAAGGAGTGCGGGATGTGAGATGAAAAAACGCGGATACGAGTGCGGACACGAGCACGAGCTTATTACCTTGTCTGCAGACGAAGCTCCGGATACGGCGAGCAGTGACTCCTACTTTACCGTTGCCGGTGAAGCCATAGCCGAGATTAAAATCGAGCGTTCCCTGTTTACCGGCCACGCCCGCGAGGTAGACAGCGAAGGGGCAGCCAGGGAGTTCATTACCCGCGTCCAGGCCGAACACCGCCAGGCGACCCACAACTGCTTCGCCTACCGGCTGGGTACGGGCAAACAGGAAATAACCTATTACAGTGACGCCGGCGAGCCCGCCGGCACGGCCGGGCGGCCCATCCTGGGGGCCATTACCAGCCTGGGCTTAACCAACGTGGCGGTAGTGGTGACCCGTTACTTCGGCGGTAAAAAGCTGGGGGTGCGGGGGCTCATCGAGGCCTACGGCCAGGCGGCCCGCCGCGTCTTGGAAGAGGCGGGGAGCATCCGGCGGGTGGTGACGCGGGAGCTGGAGCTCGCCTGCAGCTATGCCGAGCTGGACCGGGTGCTGTATACGGTCAACAGCTGCGGCGGCAGGGTAATCGCATCTGACTACGGTAGTGAAGTCAAGCTAAAGGTTGCTCTACCCCTGTCGCTGTGGGAAGAAGTGAAGAGCTGCTTGCTACAGGACATTTGACTTTCTTCGTTACTTGTAATACGATTAGAGTATCGATCACAATAAATGGGGGTTTTGATATGGAGGTAAAAGTATCCAATAAATATCAGATAGTTATTCCTAAAGATGTACGTGAACGTCTTAACATTAAAAAAGGCCACAGCCTCGAAATCATTATCAAAGGTAATTCGATAAGTTTGGTGCCGGAAAAACCGTTATCAGAGCTGAAAGGTTTTTTAAAGGGAATGAAGCTGGACGGGATCCGCGATGAGGAGGATCGGTATTAATTACCGTCCGATGCAAGTTTAAAGCCCTTCTTTGCCAAACTATATTTAAATCCTGGTGAGGAAGGGTGGGGAAAATGGACTGGCAGAACAAATGGCGCCGGTATCTGGAAGAAAAATGGCAGCGGTGGCCCCGGCGAAAGGCGGCGGCTGCCATAACTACCCCCAATCAAGAACGCATCAGCCCGGTGGATCAACTACAGGCGCAACGGCGTAATGAAGGTCGGTCAAGCTTAACTGTCACCGGCAGGCGGCCACTTAAGGATGGGGTGCGATGGGGGAGGGAGGTTGTGGTTCCCCGGCTGCAGGGTGCCAGGAACACTGTTGCGGAAAAGGCGCTGGTGTTAAAAAGGAATACCGCGGCCTGGCTGCAGACAGCATTGGAGGCCGGCAAAGCGGGTTTGTGCGTCTGGTTGCAGCAGCCGTTGCGCCGGCACCTTGTACAGGCCTGGCAGGCCACTTTTAAAGAGTTGCAGCGCACCTGGCGATACCTGACGCCCGTAAGCCTGCCTGGAGGCTGGCAGGCGCGCGCCCTGTCAGCCGTACTTGTACTTACTATATTAATACCCGGCGTCACCTACTTTTTCCGCCAGCAGGCCCCGCCATCACCACCGCCATCATCCCCGCCGGCGCCGGCGGCTAAACCCCTGCCTGCAGTACCCGTCCGTGCCGACGAAACTAACCTCCTCGCCCGGCTGGTGGCCGCTGAAGCTGAAAATGAGCCCTATCCCGGCCAGGTGGCCGTAGTAGCCGTAGTCTTAAACCGCCTGCGCGATCCGAATTTCCCCAAGACCATCGCCGATATTATCTTTGAACCCTGGGCCTTTGAAAGCGTGGCCAACGGCCATTACTGGAATGTGCCGGTGTTGCCGCGCTATTATGCCGCTACCAGTGACGCTTTAAACGACTGGGACCCCTCTAACGGCGCCCTCTATTTCTTCAACCCGGCCACAGCCACCAGCGCCTGGATCTGGTCCCGGCCCCAGATTACCCGCATCGGCAGCCATATCTTCATGCGCTGAACCCGTCCCGCAAACCCCGCCACAGGTAGTAGAGGGCGCTCTGGGACGCCAGCCAGCGGATATTTTCCCGCTCGCCGACAAACAACTCCCGCCGTACGTCTACCTGACCATGAAAATCAAGCCCGATATAGATCAGCCCCACCGGTTTGGCCGCGGTAGCGCCGCCCGGGCCGGCGATGCCGGTAATGCCGATGCCGATATCCGTCGCCATCACCCGGCGCACGCCCGTGGCCATGGCCGCGGCCACCTCCTGGCTGACGGCGCCGCAGGCGGCCAGGGTTGCCGCCGGCACCCCCAGGATTTTTACTTTTGCTTCGTTGCTGTAAGAAATTATACCGCCCTGGAAGTAATCAGAGCTGCCGGGGATACGGGTCACCCGCTCCCCCAGCAGGCCGCCGGTACAGGATTCGGCCACGGCCAGGGTCAGACGGCGCTGCCGCAGCAGGGCGCCCACCACCCCTTCCAGGGTGTCATCGTCGCTGCCATAGATGAAGTCGCCCAGGAGCCTGCGGACAGCCGTCTCCAGGGGCTGGATGAGCTCGCGGGCTGCGGCGATATTAGCAGCACGGGCCGTCAGACGTAAGGTCACCTCGCCTGGTTTGGCCAGGGGCGCACACGTGGGGTTGTCACTGTGGAGCAGGTCTTTAACGGCTTCTTCAACAGCCGATTCCCCCGCGCCGGCGATCTTCAACACCCGCGAGAAGATAACCTCCCGGCGGGCTCCGTATGGTTCCAGCAGGGGCAGCAACTGCCCGGTTAGCATTGGTTCAAATTCGTGCGGCGGCCCCGGCAGCAGGGCGTAGATGCGGCCGCCGTGTTCCAGGAAAACCCCGGGTGCTGTACCGCAGGGATTTTCCAGGGGCCGCGCCCCGGCGGGAAGCAGGGCCTGCTTTAAATTGCTGGCCGGCATGGGCCGCTGGCGGGCGGCGAAGTAGCGGGTGATGTTTTCGCGGGCGATTGCATCTTCCACCAGGGGTAAACCCAGGGCGGCGGCCAGGGCTTCGCGGGAGAGGTCGTCCTCTGTCGGCCCCAGGCCGCCGCCGACGACGATCAGGCCGGCGCGCCGGCCGGCGTCAATAATAGCCGCCCGGATACGTTCGCGGTTATCGCCGACTACTACCTGGCGGTGCAGGCTGATGCCGGCTGCGGCCAGCTCTCTTCCCAGGAAGGCGGCGTTGGTGTTGACGATCTGGCCCAGGAGCATCTCCGTGCCGGTAAAAATGGCTTCAGCAAGCATAGTAATACCTACTTTAATGGTAACTGCTCAGGGCACTACCATCTTAGCCGCCCCAGCGCCACCTGCTGTCAAGGTCATAAAAACCAGGCCGTTATCGTATGAGCTTTTCTGGTATTGCTGTCAAGCTGACCGACAGCTGGGCTGAGCAGTTACCTTTAATGAACAGTTTCGGCAGCAGTTGTGGTAGGTTCATGGCCCTCGCCGGCGCCCAGGTTGTTGACGGCAGTGGCGAAAAGCCCCAAGAGCAGCCAGCCGGCTAGGAAAATAGCTACCTGCCACTTTTTCACTGTTAAACTGACCACCTTTCCTTTGCATCAGGCCTGCGCCGCGTTCAACGGCGCGGGCTAATATTTTAGCTGCTGTCCTTTCGCTAAACTGGTGTCCAGGCGGCTTCAGCCCTGCATCGGGAGCCCCGGCCGGGGGGCTGTTCTTCCGCTAACTGGCGTCCAGGCCGCATGTTTAGCGCCTCTATCGGGTTACTACCCGCTGCATTTCCGTCTATCAGTATAGCAGAGCCCCCTGGTGGTTGCAATGGCCGCCGGGAGATTATATAATCTACGTGGAAGGGGCCTGGCAGCTTCAATTCTTAACTTGTTCTCAGCTTTTTTTAACGTTAAATTCAACTTCTGGCGCTATAATAACCATAAACGAAGGGGGAGGGGTCGCTCCCGCTGGCAAATTATCCCTGTATCCGGCTTTGTTGTAAAGGATGGCCCGGGGTAGCAGGTTACCGCCAGCGAGCGGAGAAAAGGAGAAGCGGGGCAGACTGTAAATCAGGAACCCGGCACTCAATATTGCGAAGGCAGCGGTTTGTATCTAACCCAGCATATTAAGGGGTAAAACAGATTGGCGCGTTGAGTAATTCAGGGTTATAGTGCCGGACCAGTACCGCTAAATGTCCCCATCTCAAATCTCAAATCTCAAATCGGAGGAGGTATGCTTTATGTGGCAGCGCGCAGGCAGAGCCAGAATCACCGTCTTAGTAATCCTACTGATTTTCCTGGCCGGGGTGGCGGCCACGGCAGGCTTTTACCATATTACCGGGGCCGCAGCCGGGCCGCAGCCGGCTTACCAGAACGCGGTGGCGACCGGCCAGCCGGTTTCGGCGAGTATCCCGCCGGGCATGGGGCCGTCGGCCATAGCTGACATTGTCGATAAAGCCGGCCCGGCAGTAGTGCGCATCGATACGATAACTCAGACGCAGGCTGAGAGCCCCTTTAACGACCCCTTTTTCCGCCAGTTTTTTGGCGACCAGTTTGATATGGGCCCGCTGGAGCAGCGGGCACTGGGTTCGGGTTTCATTATCTCCGCCGACGGCTATATCCTGACCAACCAGCACGTTATTGATGGTGCCAAACAGGTCAAGGTAACGGTGACTGGTTATGACAAACCCCTGGCCGCGCGGGTGGTGGGTGCCGACGCGCCCCTGGACCTGGCCATCCTGAAGATCGATACCGGCCAGCCGTTACCCTATCTGCAGCTGGGTGATGCCAACCAGGTACGCGTCGGGGAATGGGCTATCGCCATCGGCAATCCGGACGGCCTGGACCATACGGTGACGGTAGGTGTCATCAGCGCCAAGGGCCGGCCCATCGACGTCCAGGACCGTCACTATGAAAACCTGCTGCAGACCGACGCCTCGATTAACCCCGGCAACAGTGGCGGCCCCCTGCTGAACCTGAAGGGGGAGGTAATCGGCATTAATACCGCCGTCAATGCCGGCGCCCAGGGGATCGGTTTTGCCATCCCCAGCAGCACGGTGGAACCGGTGTTGCAAGATCTAATGAGCAAGGGTAAAATCGCCCGGCCCTGGCTGGGGGTATCCCTGGGCAATGTGACGCCGGATATAGCTGACATGTTGGGCCTTGAGGGTACCGAGGGCGCCATCGTCGGCGAGGTGCTGGCCGGCAGCCCGGCGGCTCGGGCCGGCATCCAGAAATATGACATCATCCTGCAGCTGGACGGCCAGAAGATCAAGGACGCTACCGACCTGGTCAATAGAATCCAGGACCTGAAGATCGGCCAGCAGGTCAAGCTCCAGGTCTTCCGCCGCGGCCAGACCCTGGATGTGAGCGTTGTCCTGGGTGAGAAGCCGTCCCAGTAGGCAGGGTATGGTAGCCGCGGCATGAGGTGAAAGCATCAGCAGATTAAAGCCCCGGGGAATCGTCTTTCCCGGGGCCTTTTATATCACCCCCTTGCAATTGACGCCGGCCGGTATTATTGCCGCCGCCGGATGGGCGCGAAGTGGCGCCCGGCAGGAACCTGCTTCACCCCCGATAATAGCGCAGGCGGGACGCTATTTTCAGGGTAGGCCGGGGGTGGAGAGCGGCCATCCCCCGATCAAGAGTTGATTTTTTACCAGGCCGGCAGGAGAAAGGGGGGAGTTGTCGAAATAGAGGGCAGGGCGGTGAATTAATGCTGCGCAGAATAATGGCTTTTGCCGTCATTTTTTTCCTGGGCCTGCTCTTTTCTTCCTATCCGGAGGCATTGCCCCCATCCGAACTGCCCTGGACGGAAATTGATTTTAATCAAATGGTCTTCGACCCGCCACCTCTGGAAGCGGGCGGGCATAACCTGCCCTCCCTTGCGACACCGGCCGGCGCCCACTGGCGCTACTACCCGGTTTACAACATCCAGGCTGCTTATGACCCGGTGCGCGGCGAAATCCGGGGGGAACTCCTCCTGGCTTACCAGAATCCCTACCTCGATTCCCTGAGGCGGCTCTATTTCAATCTTCCTGCCAACGCCCCCTTCGGTAACGGCGCCCAATTAACGGTACAGAGGGTCGCCGTCAATAAGCGGCCGGCAGTCTTCAATCTCCAGGGCAGCTCCCTGGAGGTGGTCCTGCCCCGCAGCCTGGCACCGCGGGAAACCCTGACCCTGGCGCTTTCTTTCAACACCAGCGTACCTGCCGGCGGCGGTCGCCTGGGCTGCAGCGGCGACACCATCACCGCGGCCGGATGGTACCCCCTCCTGGCACCCCGGAGCGGAGATGCGCCTGCCGGGGTAACGGCCGGCGTCAATAGTTACAGCACCTCCCGGCCGCTCCGGCTAAATCAGCACGCACCGGCCGGCCTGGCTTCCAGCCAACAGGCAGTACCAGACAGCCAGGGAGCGCAAATAGCAAATCAGCCGGCACCGGCCGGTGTGGCAGCTACATCTTACGGCGAGCCTTACTTTGCTCCGGCGGCCTATTACCAGGTCCGCCTGACGCTGCCGGCCGGTTACCAGGTCCTGGCCGCCGCCCGCACCACCGGCCGGATGGAGGGGGACGGCCGTACCACCTGGACCTTCAACAGCGATTACCCGGTGCGGGAATTCGCCTTTGTCGCCGCCCCGGATTGGCAGTTTACCACCCGCCAGGCCGGGAATGTGCAGCTGGTAGCCGCCGCCCGCGGGGAGCCGGCCGGAGAGGCTCTGGCGACAGCCGCCCAGGCGCTGGCCTTTTTCCAGGCTATTTACGGCCCCTATCCCTACAGTTACCTGCACCTGGCCTTTGTCCCCCTGGATAATCTGGCCGGGATGGAATACCCGGGTCTTATTCTCCTGAGCAATCGTAAGGTCTACAGACCTTCGACCGTGATCCATGAAATCGCCCACCAGTGGTGGTACAATCTGGTGGGCAATGATAGCTGCCGGGCGGCCTGGATTGACGAAGGCCTGGCCGAATACAGCACCCTCCTTTTTTACCGTGAATACGACCCGGCGCTGTACCGCGTCCGTCTGGCCGAGGTCGAGCGCCTGGCCGGCCGCTCATCCTTACCGGTAAACCTTTCCCTGGAGGAGTACGGCCGCGAAGAGTCCTATCGCCAGGCGGTTTACAGCCGCGGCGCCCAATTCTGGCTGAGGATGGAGGCGGCTGCCGGGACGACCCAATTACATAAAGCCCTGGCCTATATCCAGCAGTATTACCGTTATGAAATCGTCCCCGCCGATAGCCTGCTGCTCATCCTTACATATTATGGCAGGCTGCAAGCAGCTGATTTTACCCCTTTTTTAGGGAACTAATAGCCGGGAAAAACGTCTATTAATGTAGAAGTGCCTTTACGGGCAAAACGGGCGTGAGGGGCGGACCGGTGTGAGCCAGGTTATAAAGTATATTGAGGGTCACTGGCCTGGAGCGGCGGGGATGGCCAGGGAACCCCGCACCTGGTGGCTGGCAATACTATTACGTTTGGGATACCTGGTGACGATAACAGCCCTGGCAGGGGTTATCCTGATTACCGGCGGCTCCAGCCGCCAGCCGGCCGGTGTGACCGCGCCCGGCACCCTTTCGCCTGGGAGTGAACCGTCTGGGGCATTAATAGAACCCCCGCTCTCTGTTAACCCATTAATACCGGCCAGCGGGGAGCTGCCCGGGAGTGGGGACGGCCACCCTGATGCCGGTAACCCGGCCCCGACCGGTCAGCCCCCTGTCGGGGAGCAACCTGAGGACCCTGATGCTATGACGCCGCCCGGCGGCGACCAGTCCGGCCGCAACCCCCGGATATTACGCCAGGTGCCAGCAGCCGGGCACCGGGTCGCCCTGACCTTTGATGATGGCCCCTTCCCCGAGTGGACACCGCGCTACCTGACTGCCCTGGCGGCGATTAAAACCCCGGCGACCTTCTTTATGGTCGGGCGCCAGGCTGAAGCCCACCCGGAATTGGTGCAGGCTGTCCTCGCCGGTGGCCACGAACTGGGCAACCATTCCTGGCGCCATGCCAACCTGAGCAAGGTTACCCGGCAGGAAGCTCTGGCCGACCTGAACCGGGCGGCTGCAGTGCTGGAGAAAATAAGCGGCCGGCCGGTAAAATACTTCCGCCCGCCTTACGGCGCTATTAGCCCCGATTTGCTGGCGGCGGCAGCGACGCAGGGCGCCCTGACAGTCACCTGGAATATCGACCCCCGTGATTGGACCAACCCCGGCCCGCCAGCCATTATCAAGAATGTCATGGCCAATGTCCAGGACGGCAGCATTATTCTGCTTCACGAACGCCATCCCGGCACCCTGGCAGCCGTGCCCCTGCTGGTAAAAGAGCTGCGTGCGAAAGGCTATGAACTGGTGACCCTGTCCGAACTGCTGGCCGGGGGGGCGGGTGGGCAGGAAGCAAGAGGGTCGTCGGAACCGGCTACGCCAGTTCCT
>DFYS01000044.1:507-4183 GCA_002383405.1 Moorella sp. UBA4076 | reverse complement strand
AACTGGCCCTCCTGGGGGAAAACTTTGATTACGAGGGAAGCGTTTCCGCCTACCTGATGCAGGTCGGCCGCCACAACCAGGAAACCGGCAACTGCCTGCTACAGGCTTATCAGGAAAGAAAGAAAACATAAAGGTTAGTGTTCAGGCTGCCTGGCGGGCAGGATGGTAATAACCCAACTGAGAATAAAAGCCGCCGGATCACCCGGTGGCTTTATTTATATAGAGCACCTTGTCCCCCGACCTAGGAGGCACGGTGGTTGTTGCGTTTCAAGACCGCCGGCATAACATCGAAAAAGAGTTCCACCAGCCGGGGGTCAAACTGCTTGCCGGCTCCTTCCGCCAGCTCCTGGATACCGGCCTGTAAATTCTTGGAGTACTGGTAGGCCCGCGAGGAGGTCATGGCATCAAAGGCATCGGCCAGGGCAATAATACGCGCCCCCAGGGGTATATCCTGGTTGGCCAGGTTATAATAACCTCCCCCGTCCCAGCGTTCGTGATGGTAGGCGACGATGGGTTCCAGCACTTCAAATTTTTCGCTGCAGGCCAGGATGTGAACGCCGAATTCCGGGTGCCGGCGCATGACCTCCCACTCTGTCGCCGTCAGGCGGGCTGCCTTGTGGAGAATAGTGGTGCGGATGCGGGCTTTACCGATATCATGGAGGAGTCCCCCCGCGGTAATAATGGTAACCTCTTCCTCCTGCAAACCCAGGCCTTCCGCCAGGGCGCAGGCCAAATTACCAACGTTGCAGGAGTGCTGGTAAGTAGCCATACTGTGTTTACGCAAGCGCTCCAGCAAAACTCCCGCTTCCGATACCACCGACACCCCTACCACTCCTCTTCCCGCCACCTCCATTTTACTCGAAAATCCGACCGCTTACAAGAGTCTTCTCCAAATAATGAAGGAAATAAAAACCGCTCGCCAAATCAGCCTCACCTCGCCGGGACGCCCGGGGATAAGCGCTGATGCCATGCACACGATATCAGCAGAGATTCTGCTGCAAAAGGCCTCCTTCAGGTTGTTGGCCATAATATTAGTCCCACTTTGGACCGCAAAAAAGTGCCCTATTGGTAACTGCTCAGGCCACCATCATTTAAGCCGTAGTCGCCACACCTGCCGTCAGGACCACGAACCATGCCAGCCATCGTATGAGCTTCCCGGGCTATTGCTATCAAGCTGACCGCCGGATAGGCAGGCAGTTGCCAGTTATTCAGTCAGTTACTCATCATTGGTTAATTATTGAATTTAGCCTGATGATTGGACCTGGAGCAGGATACTTCTCCCCTAACCCGGCACAGCCGGAACCAAAATCCTGCCGCGATATTTTCTTTCCACTTTGCGTAGATCATTGGGACTAAGGGACTAATCAACCACGGTCCTTTAGTAGTTTTTTCAACACCTTCCCCGTAGGGCTCTTGGGCAAATCCGCTACAAACTCAAATAACCGTGGGATCTTGTACAGGGCCAGGTGTTCTTTCAAGAATTCCTGCAACCGGCGCCGGTCGGCCGTTTCTCCTTCCTTTAAAACAATGTAAGCCTTTACCGTCTCCCCCTTTAGCGGGTCACCGACGCCAACCACCGCTGCATCGAGCACAGCCGGATGGGTCAGCAGCACCTCTTCTACTTCGCGGGGGTAGACATTAAAACCGCCCAGGATGACCATGTCTTTCTTGCGGTCGACGATATAAAAATAGCCGTCTGCATCCCGGCGCGCCAGGTCACCGGTATGGAGCCAGCCGTTCCTCAAGGTGGCTGCTGTTTCTTGCGGCTGGTTGTAATAGCCGCTCATGACGTTAGGGCCGCGCACCACCAGCTCCCCCACTTCACCCGGTAAAACTTCCCGGTCATTAGCATCCACCACCTTCACTTCCATCCCCGGCAGCGGCAGACCGATGGAGCCGGGCTTGCGCACACCATCGAGGGGGTTCAGGCAGACCACCGGCGCCGCCTCGGAAAGGCCGTAGCCTTCCACCAGGGGAAAAGCGAATTTGGCCTCAAAACCACGCTGGATCTCCGCCGCCAGGGGCGCGCCGCCGGAAATGGCCAGCCTCAGTGCCTTGAACTGACCTGCTTCCGCCAGGCGCCAGAGGACGGCGTACATAGCGGGCACGCCGCAAAAAACGGTAATATCGTCTTCAGCCAGGGTTTTCAGGGTATCTTTGGGCTGGAATGTTTCTTTGATAGTAATCGTACTACCCAGATAGAGGGGCAGGAGTACGCTGGTCGCCCAGGCAAAGCTATGGAACATGGGCAGGACGCAAAGGAAGTTGTCTCCCGAACCCAGGTCGGAAACGGCGTCCATGGCCTCCACGTCGGCCAGAAAATTGTTGTGACTGAGCATCGCCCCTTTCGGCCGGCCGGTGGTCCCGGAGGTATATAGGAAAACGCAGGTATCTGCCGCTGCCGTGGCCGCCGGCGCTGCCGGGGATGCGGCCTGTGCCCGCTTTGCCGTGACCGCATCCAGGACCACTACCTGTCGCAGGCCCAGGGCGGCTGCCTGCTCAGGCGCCAGCTGCAACCGTTCCAAGATAGCGGGGTGGATAACCAGGGTGCTGCAGCCGGCGTCTTTGACGATAAAAGCGATTTCCTCCTGCGTCAGCATTAAATTGAGGGGCACCACGATCGCCCCGGCCTGGATCGCCCCCAGGTAACTGTAGATAAACTCCGGGCAGTTAGAGGAACAAATCGCCACCCGCTCGCCGGGTTTGACTCCCAGCTGCTGGAACAACCCGGCGTAAGCGTTGATATGTTGGTTCAGTTCGCTATATGTAACTTTTTTACCGTGATAGGATAAAGCCGGGTGGTCGGCTAAATCCCGGTGCCGCTGCGGTAGCTGATAGAGTAACATAACTATCTGGCCCCCCTGTAATTTTATTGATTGTTCGTAACTGTTTAGCCTGCCTGGCGGTCAGCCTGATAGCAATAGCCCGGAAACCTATATATGGCTGAACGGGTTTGTGATCCTGACGGCAGGCTGCGCTAAGGCGGCTTAGAGATGGTAGCCTGAGCAGTTACGATTGATTTTTACTATAAAAATTCCCCGCCGGCAGGATTTTTCCTTCCAGTGGGGGAAAAATTATTTGGAGGTTACTACCCTGCGTGCTTCCCTTACGGAAGCAACAATCTGTGCTGCACCAGGTCGCTGAGGTCCGTCTACTTATCGGGCTTAAGGCACCATGTAAAGTCCGACCTCGCTTCGCCAGCCGCTAAAGAAATTAATTCCCAGGAAGAACCACTTTCAGTCTCTGATGGAGCCACCGCAGGCGACGTGGTCGTCTACTCAGGCCTCAGGCCGTACGGGTACTACCTGCTGTGTTAGTATCGCGAACTCCGCCGGTCACATAGCCCGCAGCTATTACCATCAGGCTTGCCGTCTGGCAGGCTGAGCAGTTACGAACTTTTAATCATCTTCGGCTCCTGCCACCCTCTCAATGATGGCGCGGGCATCCTCCAGGGAAGCGGCGGTGTAGATCTTGTTGATGATTTTATTTAGCACCTGCAGGTTGTTGTACTGACTAACTTGTTTCTGTAAGCCCCGCGAGGCCCTCCCAAACCGGGCATCTAGATACTGGCAGATGGCTTCCCGGGCCATTTCCACCTTGCCTTCTGCCTTGCCTTCCAACTTGCCTTCCGCCCTGGCCCCATCCATCATCGAGATTTCATCGCGCAGGGCCTTTT
>DFYS01000044.1:0-342 GCA_002383405.1 Moorella sp. UBA4076 | reverse complement strand
TAAACCAGTTGAAGCCCAGGATGTTGATGGTTATCGCCGGCCGCAGTTCGCTGAACTTCTGGCCGCTGCCCAGCTGGCCCTGGTAAAGCCGCGCCCAGTAGAACAGGGTGCGCCGGTCGATGTCATATTTGTTGCTAATCTAGACTTCGATGTTGACCAGGTTGCCGGGGGCCGTCCGGGCCAGAACGTCCAGCCGGGCGCCGCGGTCGAGCAAGCTGGCGGGATCCAGCTCCCGGTCCAGCAGTTCGATGGAAGTGAACTCCCGCTCGGATGGTAGTTTGAGCACTGCGTTCAAGAAACCCAGCAGGGCGTCTTTACCTTCCTCGGAACCCAGGATGCGTT
>DFYS01000085.1 GCA_002383405.1 Moorella sp. UBA4076 | reverse complement strand
ACAATGGCGTCAGCCTGGCGTAAGATAGCCAGCTTTTCCAGGGTAACCTCGCCCAGGATGCGGATGGCCAGGCCCGGTCCGGGGAAGGGCTGGCGCCAGACGATCTCCTCCGGCAGGCCCAGTTCCTCTCCCACCCGCCGTACCTCGTCTTTAAATAAAAGCCGTAGCGGTTCGATGAGTTCCAGCGCCATATCGTCCGGCAGGCCGCCGACGTTATGGTGGCTTTTGATAACGGCCGCTGTCGCCGTACCGCTCTCGATCACATCGGGGTACAGTGTACCCTGGACCAGGAAATCCACCTGCCCCAGTTGCCGCGCCTCCTCTTCAAAGACGCGGATAAACTCGTGGCCGATAATTTTGCGCTTCGCTTCCGGGTCCTCCACTCCGGCCAGTTTGGTCAGGAAGCGCTCCTCGGCGTCAACGTAAACCAGGTTCATTTGCAGGGCCTGGCCGAAGGTCTGCTGCACCTGTTCCGTCTCCCCCTGGCGCAGGAGGCCGTGGTTGACGAAGACACAGGTCAAACGGTCGCCCACAGCGCGATGCACCAGGGCCGCGGCTACGGAAGAATCGACGCCGCCGCTCAACGCGCACAGCACCCGGCCGTCCCCTACCCGCGCGCGGATGGCCGCCACCTGTTCTTCGATAAAAGAGCTGACCGACCAGTCACCGCGGCAGCCGCACACCTGGAAAAGGAAACGACGCAGCATCTCCTGACCGCGGGGTGTGTGCTTGACCTCAGGGTGGAACTGGACGCCATAGAGGCGGCGCTGCGGGTCGCTCATAGCCGCCACTGGCGTGTAAGCCGAGCGGGCGGTAACGACAAAACCCGGCGGTACGGCGCTGATATAATCGCCGTGGCTCATCCAGCACTGCATAGCTCGGGGTAGCTCGGCAAACAGGACATCATCCGGCGCCGTGATTTTAAGCTCCGTCTTGCCGTACTCCCGCCCTGCCGACGCCTCCACCCGGCCGCCCAGGTCATGGGCCATCAGCTGCATACCGTAACAGATGCCCAGGATAGGGATACCGCTGGTGTAGATGTTCCGGTCGATACGGGGCGCCCCGGGGCCGTAAACACTGGCCGGCCCGCCGGAAAAAATAATCCCCCGCGGCTGCCGCGCCAGGATCTCCTCCAGGGGGGTATTAAAAGGGATCATCTCTGAGTAAACCCCGGCCTCGCGGACGCGCCGGGCGATGAGTTGGTTGTACTGGCCGCCGAAATCCAGCACCAATACTATTTCCGCCGGTTGTTTGCTTCCTTCCGTCATCTATCCAACCTCACCAGTTTATTTTAAATGGGGCTTATTTTTTCCGGCTGTAAACCTCCGGTTTTAAGACGCAGATAGCCGGCAAATGGCGGTACTGCTGGGCATAATCCAGGCCGTAGCCTACCACGAAGTAATCGGGGATGGCAAAGCCACTGTAATCGACATGCACGTCCACCAGCCGCCGTTCCGGTTTGTCCAGGATGGTACAGGCGCGGACGCTCAAAGGCTGACGCGCCTGCAAATTTTCCAATAAGTACTTCAGGGTCAGGCCGGTGTCGATGATATCCTCAACGATCAACAGGTGTTTATCTTCCACCGGTACCTCCAGGTCCTTCAGGATGCGTACCGCCCCCGAAGTGCTGGTCCCGGTACCGTAGCTGGAAACGGCCATAAAATCGAGCTGCAGGGGGATGGTGATCTCCCGCACCAGGTCGGCCAGGAAAATAATCGCCCCTCTGAGGATCCCCACTACCAGCAGGTCTTTACCCGCATAATCGCGGCTGATGGCCGCTCCCATTTCCTTGACCTTTTTTTGAATTGCTGCAGCATCGACCAGGACTTGCGCTATATCTTCCTGCAAAAAGGTCTCCCCCCTGTAGTATATTGACTGCTTCTGGTTCGTCTTCCCCGCCGGCGGGACGTGGAAGCAACCTGACAGATGCATCCCCTCTAAAAATCCATCGTAACTGCTCAGGCCACCCCTATTCTAAAAGCCGCCCTGGCGCTACCTGCCGTCAGGATCATAAATCCGTCCAGCCATCATTTCGGCTTTCCCGGCTATTGCTATCGAGATGACCGCCAGGCAGGCTGAGCAGTTACAATCCATCTATGATTCTGCTGCAAAAAGCCTCCCCAGGGTTGTTATCCATGATATTAGTCCCCACCTGGGATTGCAAAATAGAATCATATTGCTCGATTTAACCTGAAACGGCATAGCCGGAACCAAAATCTTGCTGCGATATTTTCTTTCCACTTTGCGAAGATGTTTGGGCTTAAGGGACTAATTCCCAGGCCTGGAGCAGAAGGCTTCCTCCACCAGAAAGATAACGAAGGGGCTTTTGCAGGGGAAGCATCTATAACATTTCTCTTGACGGTTTACTATAACCCTGTTATCTTCGTTGTATAACCATAAAATCCTTCTGGTTGTTTAAATTTACCGTCTCGAAAGGAGAGTTTTCCGGTGCCCTTGAATAGCGATACCCTGGAAAAAAGGGCACGCCAGGTCCTGGGAGTCGCCAGTGATGCCGACACCCGTACCATAAAAAGGGCCTACCACCGCCTGGTGCGGCAGTACCATCCTGACTGCCGGCCGGACGATAGCAGGGCGATAGCTAAATTCCTGCTCATCACCGAGGCTTATGAATACCTGCTGCACCATAAAATACCAGAACGCAACTCGCACCTGGCCGGCGCTGGCGGTGAAGAAAGCGAAGACCCGCAGGAACAGTACGCCCGCTGGTGGCAGGAGCATTTCCGGGAGTTTTTTTAACATATGCGGTTACTGCTCAGGCCATCACCATTGAAGCACCCACGGCGCTAGCCACCGCCAGGACTACAAACCCCGCAGCTATTGTATGGCTATTACTATCATGCTGACCGCCAGGCAGGCTGAACAGTTACCATATGTGTTAGCAATCCCGGGACTGATAGCACCAGGGCAATTTCAATGGCGGTGGCCTGGGAAGTTACATTTACAGTTTGGCGCCTGTGATATTGATGCGCTAATTATTTTCCGCTTCCGCTAAGGCTTTTTCTACCGCTTTAATGATGTTCTGGTAGCCGGTGCAGCGGCAGAGGTGGCCGGATAACTCCCGTTTGATCTCTTCCCGCGTATACTTCCTGCCGCTATCCGCCATCGCCGTCGCGGTCAGGATATAGCCGGGAGTGCAGAAGCCGCACTGGACGGCTCCTTCTTCCACAAAGGCCTTTTGCACCCGGGAAAGCTCGCCGTTTTTAGCTATACCCTCGATGGTGACGATATTTTTGCCCTCGGCCCAGACGGCCAGGTAGATACACGAGTCGACAGGCGTACCGTCAATGAGGACGGTACAGGCGCCGCACTCGCCGGCGCCGCACCCTTTTTTGACGCCGGTGTAGCCCAAACGGTGGCGCAGCACCTCCAGCAGGGATTCGCGCACGTCCACATCCAGGTTTACTGCCTGCCCGTTAACGGTAAAGGAGATTTTTTTTAGCAAATAACCCACTCCCCCCGGGATATCCCGTTTTCCCTTCTCTTGCGGCCGGGCGTGCCGGCTCGCCGGCCCTGGCAGTCCCCCGCCGCCAAACATAACGCCCGGCCTGCATTTGCCATCCCGCCGGACCCCCGCCATAGTTACACCCTTATGCTCCCCTGCCGGCAGCTCCGAGCCGGCAGCTCCGAACAGCGGCTGCCAACGCTACCCCGGCGGCGTGAACAGGGGATGGCGGCGCTGCTGCGGCCGTCTACCGGACAGGCTGCCGCTAGATGGAACTCGGCCTAAAAGCCGCCGCTACATGGCCACACCGCTTCGAGCAGGCTGCCGGCTAGATAGACCCCGGCCCGCCCGCCCTGGCGATGGCGTCGGCCAGCGCCCGCCGGGTAAGCTCTCCCACCAGGTGTTCCCGGTACTCCCGCGACGCCCGCCAGGAAGTCCTGGCCCGCGTCGAGCTTACAGCCAGCCGGCCGATGGCCGCGAAGGTCTCCGGCGTGATCTTTTGGCCGCGGGCGTATTCCTCCGCCGGTGGACATCTTAACGGTGCCGGGCCGGCTACCCCGAGGCCGATGCGCACGTCGGCCAGCAGGCCGCCTGCCTCCAGCCGGCAGAGCACCGCCACGCCCAGAGTGGCGATGTCCATGGCGCGACGCTGGGAAAACTTGATATAACGACCGCTGTAGCCGCGGTAATCCTCCGGGGCAATACTTAGCGCCGTCAGGAGCTCCCCGGCCTGCAAATCCACCCGGCCCGGGCCCAGGTAAAAATCCTGGATGGGGATAACCCGCTCACCCTGGCTTGATTCTAATTTCAAGCGTGCGTTGAGGGCAAACAGGGTGGCGGCGCTGTCGGCCGAGGTGGCACCGTTGCAGATATTGCCGCCGATGGTGGCGACGTTGCGGATCTGGGGCCCGCCCAGGGAGAGAGCGGCTTCCGCCAGGATGGGGATATGCTCCTGGATGACCGGGTCAGTGGCCAGCCGGCTGAACGTGGTCAGCGGGCCGATGCTAATAGTACCGTCCGCCAGCAGGCGGACGCCCTGCAGAGACTGAATCCCCCGGATGCTCAGCAACCGCGCCTTTGCCCCCTGGCCGTGGTGCATTTTAATCAAGACATCAGTGCCGCCGGCAATGATGGTCAGGTCAGGATGGGCCGCCAGCAGGGCAGTGGCTTCTTCGACTGTAGTCGCCGTCAGGTATTCCTGAATATCGTACATTACGCCTCACCGCCTTCCTGGATTAACCCGGCTGCTTGAAAATGCTCAAAAACAAACTGGGGGTTCATGGGCAGTTTATTGAGGGGCACGCCGGTGGCGTCCAAAACAGCGTTGCGGATCGCCGGGGCGACAGGAATAGTCGGTGGTTCGCCCAAAGACTTGCAGCCGAAAGGGCCGGTGGGTTCCAAGGTTTCCACAAAATCGACGCCGATATCGGGGACATCCATGATGGTCGGCAGTTTATAGTCGAGGAGATTGTTATTCAAGGGTTTGCCGGTCTGCTCGTCGAAGAGCAGCTGTTCCGACAGGGCGTAACCCAGGCCCATGCTGACGCCGCCGTGGACCTGGCCCTCAGCCAGGCGGCGGTTGATAATCCTGCCGGAGTCGTGGACGTTGTACAGCTCCAGGATGGCTATCTTCCCGGTTGGCAGGTCGACCTCCACTTCGGCGAAGGTCACCCCGAAGACAAAGGCATTGACGCGGGCGTTATTGGAGACGTCGCTGGTTATCGGCCGCGCTGAAACAGGGTCATAATAGCTGTGCAGGGCGACCTCGGCCAGGGACGTGACTGCTTCCCCCGAGTGCCTGTAGACGATATCGCCATCCTTGATATCCAGGGCCTGGACGGGAATACCGGTCATCTCCCGGACAACATCGAGGACCTTCGTCCTGACCTCTTGCGCCGCTTTCGTCACAGCCATGCCGCTGATGTAGGTCTGCCGCGAGGCGTAGGCGCCGGTGTCAAAGGGGGTGATATCCGTATCCTGGGTGGAGATGACATGAACTGAATCTACCGGTATCCCCAGGACCTCGGCCGCCATCTGCGCCAGGACGGTATCGCTGCCCTGCCCGATCTCAGTGGCGCCGATCTGCAGCTGGACGGAGCCGTCCTGGTTTAAAACAATCCGGGCCCCGGCGTTCTCCTGTCCCGCCGGAAAAGTGCCGCTGCCGTAGCTGAAACAGGCCATGCCCAGCCCCCGGCGTTTGCTGCCGGTCTGGTTCTGGTAGCGCGCCTTTTTCGTATCCCATTGAATCAATTCCTTGCCACGGGTGATGCACTCGCGCAGGCCGCAACTGCGTACGACATTGCCGTCGATGGGGTCGACATAGCCCGTCTGGACCAGGTTGCGGCGGCGGAATTCGATGGGATCGAGCTTGAGCCGGCGGGCGATACTATCCATGTGGCTCTCCACGGCGAAGGTGATCTGGGGTGAACCGTAAGCGCGCATCGCCCCGGCCACCGGCAAATTTGTGTAGACGGTGCAGGGTTCGTACTTCAGGGCCGGCATGGGGTAGAGAACGCGGAACTTGGAGCCGCAGGCGGCGGCGACGGAATGGCCGTGGGAGGCATAGGCGCCGTTGTTGGAAACGGCCTTGATATGCATGCCGGTGAGGCGCCCGTCTCTGGTGACCCCGGTCTTGATGTGGAATTTAAAGGCATGGCGGGTACGGGAATCAATCATACACTCCTCGCGGGACAGTTCCAGCCGTACCGGTTTCCCGCCCACAGCCAGGGTCATCACCGCCGCCAGGGGTTCCAGGCAGACATCCTGTTTGCTGCCAAAGCCGCCGCCGACGCAGGGCTTGATGACCCGCACCCGGCCCCAGGGGATGCCCAGCGCCTGGCCGACGATGCGGCGGACGATATGGGGGATCTGGGTGGAGGTGATAATGACGATGCGGCCGTCGCTGTCGACGTAGGCGCAGGCGATATGGTTTTCCAGCTGGCAGTGCTGGACAATACTTGTCTCCAGTTCATCCGTAAAAGTATAATCGGCTTCCTGGAAAGCGGCATCCAGATCGCCCAGCTCGTAACCCTTGCTGCTGATGATGTTGCGCGGGCTGTCTTCATGGATTAAAGGCGCGCCTTCCCGCATGGCCGCCGCCGGTGTCAGGAGCGGCTCCAGGACTTCATACTCGACTTTAATCAACCGCAGGGCTTCCGCGGCTGCCAGCTCGTCGCTGGCCACCACGGCGGCCACAGCGTCGCCGGCAAAACGCGCCTTGCTGGTGAGGATGGTCCGGTCGGCTTTATCCCGGTGCCCCGGTTCGAGGGCGTAAGGGTGGCCGGCGGTGGGAAATTTATGCTGCGGTACGTCTTTGTAAGTTAAGACTGCTTCGACGCCCGGTAAAGCGCGGGCCTGGCTGGTATCGATATTTTTGATTATGGCATGGGCGTAAGGGCTGCGCAGCAGCCGGCCCACCAGCATGTCCCGGAACATAAAATCGCCGGTGTATTTAGCCTGCCCGGTAACTTTAGCCACGGCGTCAACCCTGGTAACGCTCTGTCCCACTGTACAGGACATATAGATCCCCCCTCCCCCTTTAATTTTGCATAAAATAATGTTAATGTCAACTTTAAGTTGGGAATAGCTGTTAAATACAGTTACCAAAAAACCGCCTTTACTCAGGCGGTTTGATGGTGATGCGCTTATTAAAATCGTAGAAGTCAACGGTCATCGTCAGCTTATCCTGGGGACGCTGGCGGTGAGCGGCCTCCAGGGTTACCCGGCGGATATAGGTACTGCCCCGCTCCACCAGGAACTGGTAGCGAAAATCCTGCCAGTAGCTGTTGAGAAAGAGGTTGTTGACCCGCGGCCGGCAGGTCAGGAGGTAGGGCCGGCCCGGGATCTTCTTCTGGCGGCCCAGGTACTGCAGGTCTTCGACCTGGGTTATCTTTAGAATGGAGAGGGGGTTGAGCTCGGCCATATACCTTTCCTGTTCCAGGGGGTTGTTGCCCGGAGTGGTCATCCAGCGTTTGGAGGTCGGGTCGCGGAAATAGGTGGTGTCTTTGATCTGGTAAATCTCCACCGGCTGGCCGGTCATCTCACCCTTGAGGTACAGGTTACCATCAGCAGCCCGCTCCCCGTCCAGGTTGCTGAGGCTGATCTTATTCCCGCCGGCAGTCAAGTCGGCCTCGACATGAAAACGGTAGCTGGCCGCCTGGTTGGTTTTATCCAGGGCCTGGACAATAAGTTCCCCGGGGACGACTTTTATTTCCCGCAGGTAGTAGGAATAAGACCAGTACCCGGCCAGGGCAAGGATCAGCAGCGCCGGCACAATAATCTGCCAGCGTAAAAATTTATGGACCACGCGGCCACCCCTTCCCGCCTCATACTATTTTGGTTGAGGGAGCCCGCCCCGTGTACAGGCCGATTGCGGCCGGGAGGTCAGGTTATCCGGGCCGGGGGATAGTCTACATGTCCTCAAGGCCCTGGCCCGGCAGGTTCCCTACTTAATGGTATGGTAGCGCGGGAAGGATATGCCAGGGTATCGATGGTGCCTACGGCAGATTATGGAGTCACCCCCACCGTCCCGGCGGCACAGACAGATGGATGGAAATGGTAGTATTGTGTAAGGTTGAGGGGTGGGCGTCTAGTATGATCACATGCACCGCTCAATGCCTGCATTTTCATCATTCGCTGAAAACAGCGCACTATCATGGGCGGCTCCCTTCACACCTCTAACCTCCCACTTCCCACTTCTCAAATAGTATATGGAAAAGTGAGCTGAATGCAAATCCCTTTTCCCGGCGTGCTGGTTACGTCAAGGGCGCAGTTGCTGCCAAAATTATGCTGCAGGCGCCGGAAGATATTGACAATCCCCAGGCCGCTGACCTGCCCTTTGCCGCTGCGCCTTACCTGGAGGTCAAAGATAGCCTTCTGGACCTCCGGCGGTATGCCCACCCCGTCATCCCTGATTTCGATATGCACCTGGTCTTCCACCCGGCGGCCGGTGACGGTAATCCGGCCGCCCTCTTCTTTGGGCTCCAGGCCGTGGATCACCGCGTTTTCCACCAGGGGTTGCAGGATCATGCAGGGTACCCTGGCGCTTAAGGCCGCTTCCTCCACCAGTACCTGGCCCTGGATACGGTCGGAAAAGCGCGTCTGCTGGATTAAGAGGTAGTCGCGGACAGCAGCTACCTCCTCGGCCAGGGTTACCGTCTCCTTGACCTGGTAGAGGCTGTAGCGCATCAGGCGCGCCAGGGCGCGCACCATTTTTTCGGTACTGGCCGCGCCTTCAAAGAGGGCCAAGCGGGCGATGATATTGAGCGAGTTAAAGAGGAAATGGGGATTCACCTGGGATTGGAGGGCCTTGAGCTCGGCGTCCTTCAGCGCCTGCTCCAGCTGGTGCTGCCTTTTCAGGAAGTGGATAAAGCTGGCACGCTGGTCCTCCAGTTCCTTGTTGACCAGCAGGACGGTGTTGAGCTGCATAATCTGCCCGGAGACAAAGGAAAGGAGACCGCATACGGCTTCCATGTCTTGAAGCGATAGTACCGGCACGGCTACTTTAAGCGGTGCCGGGGCCGGGTCGTCTTCCAGGAGGCAGTGGCCGCAGAGGACAGCGCCCACCGTTCCGTCTTCATTGGCCAGGGGAGTGGTCCTGACGGCAGGCAGCGCTAATGCTGCTTAGAGAAAGTAGCCTGAGCAGTTACGCCAAAGGTTTGTTTTCTTGCCCTTGGAGGAAATTGGCTTTCTGCTCGCTACAGGTACCTTATACCGCCAATCCTGTATATTGAAGGAGCACCTTGGGACTTCCGCTAAAAAAGAAGAGGGTAGTCCAGTCTGGCAGTAGTTACGGGTCGGCCAGAATCCCGACCGCCTATTACAGCTCGTTGGCTTTCTCCGCCGCCTGCAGTATTTGTAAGGATGCCAGTAGACCGGGAGATAACTCTGGGATATCCGAGTCGGAATCAGGGGTAATATGATGGGCTTTTACTAAAAAGACAGTTGCCGGCGAAAAGCCCAGTACCGCTAAAATACCAGCCCCGATAGCCGCATGATCATCACCCTCCCCTTTACTAAAAGCCAAACCGATATCATGAAATAAGGCCGCCGCCTCAAGACTTGCCTCTATGGCTGGTGTAATAGTAGATGCTGGCAACCCGGCAACCATCTTCCGACAGGTAACGGTTACGCTTTGGGCATGGCCGCTGCGCTGGAGTCGTTTCTCCCCCAGGTCGTTGAGATACCGGGCTACTTGCAAGTGCTGGGCCCTGGCCTGCTGCTGGCGCCGGGCGAAATTGGCGGCCAGTAAGACCAGCTCTTGCAGGTCTAAGGGTTTATGCAAAAAGGCAACTGCTCCCGCTTGGAAGGCTCGCATCCGGTTTTGTTTATCCGGGAAGGCGCTGGTAACAATGATCGGCGGCGCTGGCTGGCCTTCCTGCCGGGTTAGATGTTCAGCCACCACAAAACCGTTTTCCCCCGGCAGGCGCAAATCCAGAATAATGACATCGAAACATTCCTCTTGCGCCTGCTTAATAGCATCTACGCCGTTATTTTCGTGGGTCACGACCGCCCCTTTAGCGGTCAAGAGGTCCTTGAGCAACCGGGCGCTATTAACGTCATCTTCTACTAATAATATTCGCGCAGCATGCATCATAAACTTTATTCTCCTTCGCGGCCCTTGTTTGCGGCCGGCAGGGTTAATTTCGGCGCAAAAATTTATGGATCATTTCCGGCAGTGCCCGCGTATCAATTGGTTTGGCTATGAACCCATCGCAGCCGGCCTGAAAGGCATTATCGCGATCCTGTTTCATGGCATGGGCTGTCAGTGCGACAATTGGTATTTCACGGGTCCCGAGATCACTTTTTAACTTCCTGGTAAAGGTGAGGCCATCCGTCCCCTGCAAAGAGATGTCCATTAAGATCAAATCCGGCTTTTGTTGTTTAAGGGCTATTAAAGCCTCAGCTGGATTAAAAGCCTGAATCACCTGGATATGGTAAATTTCCAGAAGGTCGCTAATCAGGCGCATATTATCCGCATTATCTTCCACTACCAGCACCAGGGGTTTATTCCGCAAAATAACGGTTCCCTGGCTCGACATCTTACAAACCCCCTTCCGAACACTCCTGGGAAAGCTCTCTGACCGGTAAATAGAAGGTTACTTTCGTCCCCTGACCATAACTGCTCTGAAGCTCAATCCGGCCTTGATGCAACTCAACGAGCTTTTTCGATAAAGGCAATCCTAAGCCCACCCCCTCAAACTTCCTCTGGTATAGAGACTCGCACTGATAAAACTCATCGAAGACCCGCTGCTGGTCTTCCAGCTTGATCCCTATACCTGTGTCCCGGACACTGACTACCACCTCTTCCCCCTGTCTCCAGGCTCTAATGGTGATCTCACCTCCTGGCGCAGTAAACTTGATGGCATTGGACAGCAGGTTGTAGAGGACCTGTTTGATCCTGACGGGATCAATAACCATTTGCGGTAGTTGGGGTTGGATGTCCACCCTGAATTCCAGTTCCCGGCCATCGACCTGGGGTTTAAG
Organism: Moorella sp. UBA4076; assembly: GCA_002383405.1. Taxonomy (GTDB): domain Bacteria; phylum Bacillota; class DSM-521; order Neomoorellales; family Neomoorellaceae; genus Neomoorella. The sequence goes on along the minus strand of DFYS01000085.1, from coordinate 11,418 downwards.
GATGGTTACCACCGCCTGAATAAGTTCCTCCAGGTTAACCTGTTCTTTATTGAGGACGATCTTCCCCTGTTCGATGCGCGCTAGATCCAGGATGTCGCTGATGATCTGCAGCAGGTGGCGCGAACTGCGAAGAATTATCTCCATATACTCTTTCTGGGTGGGATTCAGTTTCCCGAACAGCTCATCTGATAGCATCTCGGAAAAACCGATAATGGAATTAAGGGGCGTCCGCAATTCATGGCTCATATTGGCCAGGAACTGGGTCTTGAGATTATTGAGGGCCTTTAGTTCGATCACCGCTTTTTTTAAGTCCTCTGTCCGTTCTTCTACCTTTTTTTCCAGCAGCGAATTGGCCTCCGTCAATTCATCAGCCAGGTGCCGCAGTTGCTGTCGATCATTCTCCAGCTCCTGCATGTAGGTCTCTGTTTCCTTACACTTCTGGTACAGGCTCCTGGCCATACGGTTAAAACAACGCTTCAGATACCAGATCTCCTGGATATCCGGTACGCTAATTTGATCCAGCCGGTCAATGTGCGCTGCGGTTACGGTTTCCATCTGGGAGATCTCTTTGGCCAGGTGGCTGAAGGTGGTAACCGGCCGGGTGATGCGGCGTGATAAAAAAGCTGCCAGGACTAAGGCCAGCAGTAAGCAGATTACCAGCGAGGCCAGGATGGCTAAAAAAGTGTCCCTTTTAATACTGTTGATCCCTTGAGATGGCACGCCGACGCTGAACTCGCCAATAATGCTACCGGCAGAATTATAGATAGGATCGGATACTACCAGGTGCACCTCCCTGGGGCTGATCTGGGACTGCCCGATATAGCGCCGGCCGACCTCGGTAGTGCTAACTAAAGCAGGGGGCTGCGGCAGACCGACAAAATTCATCCGGGAAGCACCCTGGATATTGGCCGCTATCCTTACTCCCTGAACCCCGATAGATAAAAATGAACCTGGTACCTTATTTGTATAGTTGCCGGCGATGTTATAGTCATTGTTTAACAGGTGACCGGCCGCCAGGCAACCCAGAGTTTGGTTCCCTACCTTAACGGGCACGGCGACGACCTGAATCAACGCCCGGTCAAAAAAGGTATGGGTTGGTTGGCCATCGAGATCCTTGATTGCCACCAGAGCCCGGTCCTTGAGCCCGGGGTTTAAATAGATGATTGTATTAACTGGAACAACCTCGGAGGAAGTTAGCGTTTCACCGCCAGCCCAGCTCCCATGGAATAAACCGATCATACTCGCCGCCGGGTCACCTCCACCTCCCCCGCTGGCGGCTAGTACCCGCCCCTGGTTATCAATAGCCTGCCAGAAATCTACCTTCGGCCTGCTGGCCATTAAACTCGCCAGTTCCCTGGCATCGCCGCCGGAAAAAAGCGCTGTTACCCCTTTTAAAGAGGCGATTATCTCTAGATTAGCTTCAGTCTCGCGAAAAAAGCGATTGTATTCATGCCAGGCAATGATTATGGAACGATCGAGAAGATTGTTGATATTGACCTGAAGGCGAGAGGAAATAATGGGCAGAGAAAACCCAGAAAACAAGACCATAAAACACCCCAGCACCAGAGTGAAGGCTATTAACAGGCTCGTGTAAAGGGAGGGTAACTTTTTATGTCCTTTTTGCTTTCTAAACAAGAGCGTCACCTTTGACCAGACCCTTCTCCAGAGCAAAAATAGCTGCTTCGGTGCGATTGGTCAGGTTCATTTTATGGAGGATGTGGGTCACGTGGGTTTTGACGGTACTGGGGCTGATATAAAGTTTGGCAGCTATATCTTTGTTCGACAGGCCAAGGCCCATATAATAGAGAATTTTTATTTCCTGGCGGGTCAGACCCTGCAGCGCTTCCGCCTGGAGCTGCGTTTCCCGGCAGTTATGTTCATTAACCTCTTTCGATTCCAGGTAATTAAGGCTTATTGGTAAAAGATAGGTCGCCGTAATTATATTTAAATTTCTTTTTATTGCTGCCAAATCGCGAATCCGGCCGCCGATAAGAAACAGATCCTTACTCGCCAGCTGAAAGGCCGTTTTTAAGCAGCAAATATATAGATTTTGGTGGCAACAATGGAGTACCATTTCTTCCTGAATATTCTCTTGCCCGGCTCGTGCCAGCAGATACTGCTTCTCCTCCTGACACTGCTTGCCTGCCGTTTCAGCATGGAAGCACTCCAGGGGCAAGCGCGAGGGTATGGTTACCTCCTGCCCCCGGCTGTCTACCAGTACCAGGCTGAGCCCGATCTTCTCTGCCAGCACATCCTGGACCCGCTGTAACCGGGTCAGTAAAACTGCCGCGCCCATCAACCCCACCCCCATTTCTTCTGGCAAACGCCTTCCGTCTGTAATTACCAGCTCCTGTTTTTCCCTGCATTTTTATGTTCTGTAGTAAAAGCGTCAGCCCCTATTAGTTAATATTCGCCTTCCGGAATTCAAACTCCTGCTATAACACTCTTTTTTACCTGTTTATCATACCTCTGGTTTAGTTAAAACAGCCATCTCGTGCTTTTGGTTTAAAACATAGATAATTGGCTTATACCATTCTATTTTTATCCTTCCTTTTTAAATCGCCCGGGTAATTTAATGCTATGCAGCATCATGTTACGCTTAAAACAAGCCCGCAGGCAAAGGAGGGATGCCAGAGGTTAAAGAGGCAGGAGTTGTTGTTGGTAGATCAAATAGCCCGAAGATTTCATTACAAGGAGGAACTAGTATGGCTGGTAAAGTCAAAAACCTGGCGGATATCTTAAAAGAAAAGGGGATTCCCATCAGCTCTCAGTACGGTGGCCAGGCCCCGGAAGAGTTAACAGACCGCGAAGTAAAAAAGGAACCGACACCCCGGGCGAAAGAGTTAAGAGACCTCTACTTTAATACCTACTCCTCAGCCACGGTAGAATTCCCCTATTGGTACACCCGTAAATGGAATGAACTAGATTGTGAACCCTCTATCGTCCGCCGGGCGGCAGCTATGAAGTGTGCCTTTTCCCATTTGACCCCTACCATCTTCCCCGGCGAACTCCTGGTCATGGGTAAAGCCCACTATTACCGGGGCTCCTTCCCCATGCCCTGGCTCTCAGAAGGCTTCTATATGGTCAAGGAAGACGAACTCTACCAGGCAGCCCTAAAAAAAGGCGGTGCCAGTGCCGATGAGGTCTCAAAGTTCGGTTCCGGCGGCGGTAATGTTACCAAGAGTTTCGGCAATGTAGTCTCTATCGCCGGTAAATTCGGCATCCGCAGCGAAGAGGTACCGGCCCTGATTAAACTAGCCCGGGCCTGGGTTGGCAAATCAGTAGATGACCTGGGTCATAAGTACGAACAAATGGTGCCCGAATACGAAACAAAAGAAAAAATAATGCGTAGTGTAATTTGTATGTTTGAATCCGGTTACACCCTGCCCCAGGGACGGGAGGTTATTAACTACTATTACCCCTTACAGTACGGCATTGACGGCCTGATCGCTATGGCAAAAGAAAGAAAGGCTGAAGTGGCCGGTAAAGCCGATGGCGACGGCCTAATCGGTATGGATCGCCTCTATTACTATGATGCCGTCATTTTAGGTTTAGAGGGTATTCAGATCTGGATCCTCAATTATGCCAAAGAGGCCCGACGTCTAGCCGGTATCACCGAGGACGCAACCCAAAAGAAGGAATATGAAGGCATCGCCGAGTGTCTGGAATGGATTGCCCATAACCAGCCGCGCACCTTCCGGGAGGCCCTGCAGCTGACCTATACCATCCACATCGCCGTCTTAAACGAAGACGCTATCTCCGGTATGTCCCCGGGCCGGCTGGGCCAGGTCCTCTATCCCTGGTTTGAACAGGATCTGGCCGCCGGCCGAATCACTGAGGAAGAAGCCCTGGAACTGCTGGAGTGCCACCGGGTGAAATTCACCTGTATCGACTGCTTTTCTTCCATGGGAGTCGTCGGCGGCGTCCTCTCCGGCAATACCTTCAATAACCTGAGCATGGGCGGTTTAACCAGGGACGGCAAATCGGCCGCCAATGATCTGGAGATGCTCATTATGGAAGCAGGGATGACCTGCGCCACCCCCCAGCCGACCCTGTCAGTGCTATATGACGAAAAACTACCGGAAGAATTCCTCCTGAAGGCCATTGAATGCAATAAGTGTGGTACCGGCTATCCAGCCTGGATGAACAACCAGGTCGGCATCCAGTTCCTGCTCCAGCAGTATGGACCGGAGGGTATGACCCTGGAGGAAGCACGGGCAATAACCATCGGCGGCTGCCTGGAGACCTCCCCCTGCAGCTGGCACGAACTAACCCTTAACGGCAAAAACTACGTCATCCCTGGCGGTGCCGGCCAACCTACCAGCGTTGGTGTCCATTTTATCGCTAATGCCAAGTTGCTGGAACTGGTTTTATTCAATGGCTATGACAATCGTACCAAGGAGCAAGTATTTGCCCCCCATAACAAAAAACTGGACACTTATGAAGAGCTCTGGGGAGTTTATCAAGATTACTACGAGCAAACCGTCAACTGCCTGGCAAAATGTAATAACATCCAACACGATTTTTGGCGCAAAAACAACATGAGTATTATAAACTCCATTTTGAAACCAGATTGCCTAACCAAAGGACACCATATCGGCCAGCTGGGTTACCGTTATAACGGCACCTTTAATGTGGAAAGCTGTGGCACGGCTAATATGGTCAACTCCCTGGCCGCCTTAAAGAAGCTGGTCTATGATGATAAGAAGTACACTCTAAGTGAAATGCAAGAAGCCATCCTGGCCAACTTCGGCTTCAAGACTGCTGATGAAGTAGGCAGCTACTCCCTTCTCTCCCAGGAGAAAAAGGAAGGCGGCGACAAATACGACCAGATTCATAGCGACTGCCTGCTGGCGCCCAAATACGGCAACGACGATCCCTACGCCGACGCTATCCTGAAGGAATACGAAGACTGGTTCTGCGCCATGTGCCGTAACTACGAATCCCTTTATGCCAGACCATTGTATGCCTGCCAGATATCTGTTTCCACCCATGGCCCCCAGGGGGCGGTAACCCTGGCCACCCCCGACGGCCGCCTGGCGGGGACGACTTATGCCGATGGCTCCATGTCGGCCTACCCAGGCACCGACCGCAACGGCCCCTATGCCCTCTTTACCTCGGCCACCGTTTGGGATCACACCCAATCCCAGAACTCCCAGATGAACTTAAAGGTCCATCCCAGCGCCATCAAAGGCATCGAGGGTTCACGGAAGCTCCTTGATCTTACCCGGGCCTATATGCGGCGAGGTGGCTTCCATATTCAATATAACATCGTCGACTCTAAAATGCTGAAGGATGCCCAAGCACATCCCGAAAATTACCGTGGCTTGATGGTCCGGGTGGCGGGTTTCACCCAGTACTGGGTTGAAATCGGTAAGCAAATCCAGGATGAAGTTATCGCTCGTACCGAATACGAAACCGCGTAAAGGAGTGGTTTAAATGAGTAACGGTAACGGTACTGCCAGGCATAATGATTGCCGGAATTTTGTCCCGGTCGATGTGGCCAAAGGCATCTGCAGGGCAAAAAACAAGCTGATCGCCATTGATACCCCCACCTGCGAAAATTTCACCGCCCTCCCTAAGTGCAAAAACTGCGCCAACTTCACTGCAACGGAAAATACTTTGGGCATTTGCGAAGCTGATAAAAATAAAACCTGGGTCTTCGAAGACCTGATTGCTGTCACCTGCGATATGTACCAGGCCCGCTAAATACGCAACTTGCGGGGGTGTCCGGCGCTGGCTGGATGCCCCCCCTACCCTCCGGGGCTATCCATTAAACAATCTTCCCGCAAGATAAACCCTGTAATCCAATTTTTAGTGATGGAGGAATTATCATATGGATGAGAATGCTGCCAAGAGAACAGGCTACATGGTCGTAGGCGCCGCCTGGTTGGCCGTCTTCTGTCTCTTTGGCTACCGGGCGACCTTTTCCGTTCTCCTGGGCCCGATGGCCAAAAATATGGGTTGGACTGTAGCTCAGACCTCCTTGGGTTACTCCTTAATGATGACCATCTATGCTATAACAGCCTACTTCAGCGGCATGATCATTGACCGCTGGGGTACCCGGCCGGCTTATTTCCTGGGTGCTATCTTTGGCGCCCTGGGTTTTTACCTCACCAGCCTTACCCAGGGTTATTTCCAGTACCTGGCCATCTATGCCATCTTTGCCGGCATCGGCACCGGTATGCTCTGGGTTTCCTCTACAGTTTCTGTCCGCAAGTGGTATGTCGGTAAGGCTTATGCTACCATGTGGGGCCTGGCCTTTATGGGCGCCCCTATTGCCCAGGCTGTTTTAAGTTTGGGGGTCAAAAGCGTCCTGTTAACCCTGGACTGGCGCCAGGCCATGCAGGGTTTATCCATTGTCATCCTGGTGGCCTTAATCATCGCCGCCCTCATTGCCAAGAAAAGCCCTGAGGATTATAACTTGCAGCCCTTTGGTTTGATGCCAGCCAGCGCCACTGCGCCTGCCAAGGCCGAATATAGCTGGAATGTCAAAGAAGCCTTTGGCCAGTATGCTATCTGGGGGACCATACTGGCCTTCCTGACCAGTATGGTGGCGGAATTCCTCATCTGGACCCAGGTGGTCATGTTCTGGACTACCGACGCCAAACTATCGCTGGGTACAGCCACCAATCTCTATATTGCCATAGGTATTGCCGGCATCTTCACCATGCCCTTGATGGGAATGATGGCTGATAAGGTCGTGGTCGGGGTCGGCAATGAACCCAGAGGCCGAAAAATCATGTTGATATTCGCCCCGGCGGCCGGCGTCGTGGCCTGTATCCTGCTGCTGTTGAGCAAAACCTCCATGACTGCTGGTGTTATCTCCTGCATCATCTTCGCCATCTACTGGGCTATTGAGCCCGGCGGCTGCGCTGGTTACGCCGGTGCTATTTACGGCCGTAAGAGTCTGGGCAGAATCTGGGGATTGGCCACCCTGATCGTCATGGGTATCGGTCCCGCTGTAGGGAGTTTTATGGGCGGCTATCTCTATGACATCTCCGGTAGCTATAACAACTCCATCATTTTCGCTCTGGTGGCCTATGCCCTCTCGGCTATTATCGCCTTTACCTTGCCCCTCGCTGCCGAACCGAAAGTTATTGCCGGGGGTAAAGATACTTCTGCCATATCTGGTTAACAATCTAAGCGGCGGGTAAAGGCCTGCAGCTGCCCCTACCCGCCGCCATAGTCAGCTACACAAAAAACCTTTTGGAGTGATCAAAGAATGCCCGAAAACAAAGGCCTGATCTTCGATATTCAGGGTCATTCCGTCCATGACGGTCCCGGTTGCCGGACGCTAATTTTTATGAGCGGTTGTCCCCTGCGCTGCGAGTGGTGCGCCAACCCCGAAGGCATGGAATTCAAACAGCGTTTAATGTACCAGGAGCAAAAATGCGTCAATAGAACGCAAGGCTGTACCCGTTGCCTGGCAGCCTGCCCCCGGCAGGCCATCAGTATCAATAACGAAGGCGAAATACCCTTGAAAATAAGCCGGGAATTATGCCAATCATGTACTACCTTTGATTGCACAAAAGTATGCTATTTTGAGGCCTTAACCGTCAGTGGCAAGTGGATGACTTTAGAGGAGCTCATGCGGATAATCAACAGGGACCGGCAATACTGGGGCCAGGGGGGCGGCGTTACTTTTACCGGAGGCGAGCCCTTATTTCAAAAAGACTTTACTATAGCGGCTTTAAAAAAATGCCAGAGCGTTTATATTCACACTGCCATTGAAACCTCCGCTCACATCCAAAGAGAAGCCTTCTTAAAGGCCATGGGTTACGTTGACTTCGCCTTTATAGATATCAAACACATGGATCCGGAAAAGCACCGGGAAAAAACCGGCGTGACCAACGAACTAATCTTGGGTAATATCACCGCTCTGGTAGCTTCCGGCTGGCCGAACAGGCTGATTATCCGCCTGCCCGTCATTGAAAACTTCAACGATACGGATACTAATATAATTGCTACCGCGGCTTTCTTAAACAAGGTTGGCCTGCGGGAGATCAATATCCTGCCCTTCCACCGCCTGGGTGACTCCAAGTGGATGAAGCTGGGTTTAAAATACCCTTACAGGGAGTACCAGGGTACGACGGCAGAAAAAATGGAACACATTAAAGGGCTATTCCAGGAGCGCGGTATAGCCTGTTACACCGGTTCTGACACACCTTTTTAGCCCTGCACAGTGGAATAATTGTCAAAATCATTGGCATGCCCTGCTAGATTACTTAAGATGAAAGTGTACATTTGATCCGGCAGGCCCGTCGGCATAGAATGGTAGGATGGCAGGCATGACCATCACGCTCACTCCGGGATGTATTTTTATTGCAACTGCTCAGGCTATTACCATCTATCCTGCTCCGGTGCTGCCTGCTACCAATATCACAGACTCAGCTAGCTTAAGTATGGGCTTCCCGGGTCAATGCTAGCAGGCCGACCCTCAGCCAGGCTGGATAATTACCTATAGGAAAAAATAACGCCACCTATCATGGTGATAGGTGGCTGCTTTGCCCCTGAGCCTCTTTGCAGGTAAGGGTTAACGGGGGAGCATATTCCGCGGGTCCAGCAATTCCTGCGCCTGTTCTTCCGGCAGCAGCTTCAGCTCCCGTACCACTTCCTGGATACTTTTGCCGCCAGCCAGCGCCTTCCTGGCTACATCAGCCGCCGCGGCATAACCGATGACCGGTACCAGAGGGGTTACCAGGCTCAAGGCGCTCTCAGCGTAGTGCCGGCAGCGTTCCACCCGGAACTTCATTCCCTTGACCACTTTTAAGGCCAGGGAATTTACGGCCTCCGCCAGCATGCCCAGGCTCTCAAAGAGGGCAAAGGCCAGCACCGTCTGCATGACATTTAATTCCAGCTGCCCGGCTGAAGCCGCCATGCTGATGGTCAGGTCGTTGCCGAACACCTTAAAGCAGGCCTGGTTGACCACTTCGGGAATAATGGGGTTGACTTTGCCGGCCATAATACTGGATCCGGTTGCCAGAGGGGGCAACTCTACTTCCGCCAGCCCGGCTGTAGGGCCGGAAGCCAGCAGGCGTAAATCATTGGCAATCTTAGTTAAAGTAACAGCCCCGGCCCGCAGCAACCCGGCCACTTCTACCATCACGTCTAAATTCTGGGTGGCATCAACGAGGTTTTTGGCCAGCCGCAGGTTCGGTATATTGCTTGCCGAGCGCAATTCCTCGATCACTATTTCCCGGTAGAGGGGATGGGCATTGATACCGGTGCCGATGGCCGTGCCGCCCAGGTTAACTTCCGCCAGCAATTTTTGCGCCCGGTAGCCGCGTTCAATGTCGCGCTGGACGGCCTCAGCCCAGGCCTCCAGCCCGGCGCCGATCGTTAAAGGCACAGCATCCTGCAGGTGGGTGCGTCCCAGTTTGATAGCATCCTGGTACTGGGCTGCCTTCTCCCTTAAGCTTGCGGCAAGCAGTAAATTGGCCTTGACATAGCGCTGCCAGAGCCTGATGGCGGTAATGCGCATCGCCGTAGGCAACACATCGTTGGTCGACTGACCTTTATTCACATCATCAACGGGATGCAGCTTATCATAAGCCCCCGGCCGCTGGCCGAGGATCACCAGGGCGCGGTTGGCAATGACCTCATTGGCATTCATGTTGATCGCCGTACCGGCGCCGCCCTGGATGGCTTCACCGATAAAGTACTCGTGCCACTGGCCATTGATTATCTCGTCCGCCGCCCGGGCTATGGCCATGGCTTTAGCCCGCTCCAGGACTCCCGCTTTCATATTGGCCAGGGCAGCCGCCTTTTTGACCATCGCCAGGGCAATAATCAGTTCCGGGTGCAGTTTATACCCGCTGACGGTAAAATTCTCCTGCGCCCGCAAACTATGGATACCATAATAGGCATCGTTGGAGATTGTCTTTTCCCCCAGGGAGTCTTTTTCCACCCTTTTAGTCGAGCCAGTCTTTTCGGCCAGCATTTTTCTTCCCCTCCTAGCAAAGATCTCTAAATATATTATACTGTATACTGCACATTGTATACAAGATTTCTCTTGAGGCTTTTCCTGGCGCATTAGCTCGAGTCTCACTCCTTCCATGGTAGACGCCCATGCCGCCGCGGCGGCACCAGCAGCAGGATAAAAATGGCAACGTGGCAAACTTCAATCAGGAACCGGCCTAGCCGGTTCCGACGACCCTCTTGCTTCCTGCCTCTTGCCTCCTGCCTCTATTTACAGGGTAGACGCCCATGCCGCCGTCGCGGCACCAGCAGAAGGATGAAAATAGCAATGTGTGGGACTTCAATCAGGAACTGGNNCCACATCTCACCTCCCACTTCTCACTTCTCACTGGTAATACCCCTACCAGAGGCGGAACCGACAGCGGGATAGAAACAGGTTAAACTAATCTATATCACTGCCGAAATGGTTGAAAGCCTGGGATAAACGCATGGCTACCTGCAGGTTTAACTTCTGGTCGGGGTGGTTGAAATCCACTCCCGTCAGCTCCTTAATCTTGTTGATCCGGTATAGAACCGTATTGTAATGGGTGTACAACTTCGCCGCCGTTTCTTTCACATTACAATTATTTTCCAGAAAGACTTGCAGGGTTTTATATAGTTCTCCTTTTTTATGAGCATCATAGGCCAGCAGAGGGGCCAGCATCTCCTCGACAAAGTCCTTTAATTCTGTCATGCCGGCGTGTTTCAAAAGCAACCCGTAAACACCTAAATCACAATAATAAATGCTGGCCCCCTTGCCAAATAAATATTTGCCCAGTTCCAGGGCTACCTTAGCCTCGCGATAACTTTTTTTGATGCCGGCGATACCGCTATAACCATTACCAATGCCGATGGTGACCTGCCAGTAATTGAGGACGACCCTTAGCTGCTGGATTATATTTTTGGCGCCGGTACTTTTCTCGTCCAATATCACCGCCGGATCAAGTAACAGGGTAATGCCATCTTCATTATGCACCAGGATAAATTTTAACCGCTGCCGCCGGCAGAAGCTTTCCAGCAGGATGGCAGCCTGGGTCTTGGCGTCCTGCTGCCGGCTAGCAGCAATGGGTGGATTACCCTCTTTGGCGGGAGGTTTAACATCCAGGATCAAAGCGGCATAATCACTTGTTAATTCCCAGCCGAAGGTCTTGCCCCGCTCCAGGAATTCTTTGGCATCAAAACTTGAAGAGGTCAAAAGTTGGCTTAAGAACTCGGCTTTATATTTATTCTCTACCTGGGTCACATTATGCTGCTTTAAGATATCCAGGGCCACTATGGAACAAACCCTTTCCAGGGTTAATAGCTCCAACAGGGAAAAGCTTCGCTCCATCATCACCGCTTTGACCCAGCCATACTGCTGTCCCTCGACAATCACCGGCAGGGCAACGCTCTCTGCCACCTGGCCGTCAAAATGCAACTGCTCCCGCCGGGAACCACCGGCATCCTGGCGCCAGGTTG
>DFYS01000047.1 GCA_002383405.1 Moorella sp. UBA4076 | reverse complement strand
GATATTCCATGATGTTCAGCATAATGGCCTGCATTTCGCCGGCGTCTTCGGGGGTAATCTCTTCTTCCGCTAAGGCCAGGGTGATGGTTTTGACGACTTCGGCGGCTGTTTGCAGGAGATGGCTGTATGCTTCGGCGTCCATCTCTCCTTTGGCCTTTAAGTATTTGCGGATCTTGAACACCTGCAGGGGAAGCAAGAGGTACATTTTTTTGTCATAGAGCTGCCGGCTGTCGTAAAGCCAGCTTTTAAACGTTGGTACCTGGTAGAGCAGGGTCTGCTGTTTGGGTATCTTGATCTTTAACTGGAGTACGTCGGGTATTTTCTCGTTTTCTTCGATAAAGATCACCCGCGGGTCGGGGAACTCCATTTCCAGGGGTTGGCTCAAGTCCGTCAGGTCCAGGATTTCTTTGGCTTTCTCAAAACCGTAGCGGAACATGCGGATGACAATGTTTTTGTCGTAGGTGGTTTGAAATTCGATGTGGTAGCGGTAAATAGTTTGGCCGGCAGCGACTTCGATAAACATGTCGGCCCTGCTTTTGACCAGATCGTCCCGGATGAATTCGGTGCTGCCGTAGCTCACCTGCGCTGTTTCGGCCAGGTTGTCGTCATAGAGGGCGTTTAAGACGTTGAGCAGGGGCTTTTTTGACAAATGAAATAACCTTTTGATCAGTTCATCCATCTTTATTGCTGCCGTTTCGGTGTTCATTGCCTCGCCTGCCTCTAAACGGGTTTACTTGTATTTTATCATGAAAGGCAAGGGAATTCCACTTAAATTTTCTAAACCATATTGCGCCGCGGGGCGACAGCGTAGAGGCTGCTCCCCAGGAGCAGGTAAAAGAGGTCGCCCGGCCCCGGGGTAAGGTTAGGCACTGCTGCCCGGCTGCCCTTTTCCCCGGTGAGAAGGGTAAAGCTCCAGCCAGTGCGGCCGTAGGGTTTGACCTCGTGGAGGGCTTTACCGGTGGCGACAAAGGTGCTGCCGTCGGTGAAGAAAACGGGCTGGCTGGCTGCTTTCGCGGGCAGGCGCGCTTCCCAGATTTTGCGGCCGTGGGCATCCAGGCGCAGGAGGCCGCTGCCGCTGGGAAGGAAGATGTCGCCCCAGGGGCTGACCGCCGGCGGCAGGCCGGTTTTGCCCATACCCGGCTGCTGCCATAAAATCGTATAGGGTTGGGCTGTTGCCATTGCAGCTCCCGGCGGGATAAGCGATATGACCGGCACAAGCAGGATGATGGAGATGAGCAATATCATGAGCGACGCTGGCCCAACGCTTTGCTTGAAGCGCATGGCCCGGCACACGGCGACCACCCCTGTTCAGAGGTAATAGCTGCCTTATATGTTTTCGGCACTCGTTGGAGATATCCTCTATTATTTTTATAATCGGCAGCATCGCCGGGGGATTGACCGCGGCATGGACATATCTCTTCTTGACGACTGCTTGTTTTAACCTTAAGATAAAACTGGAGGTGAAGCTTATGGAAGAAATCCTTGGCGTTGAAGAAGCAAGGCGTAAATTAGGCGGACTGGTTACCAGAGTGGCGCAAAGCAGGGAACCGGTGATAATAATCCATAAAGCTAAAGTAAAAGCGGTCCTGTTGAGTTACGAAGAATATAAAGAACTCCAGAACCTGTTAGCAGCCAGAGCCAAACAAACAGTAATTAAGGCCTTGCAAAATATCCAGGAAGCGGTTAAAAAAGAGGGCCTGGAGCAGGACGTTATTGAGGCAGCTATCCGTGAGGTACGTTCAAGGGCCGCAGAAGCGTGTAAGACAGGGGATATTTAGCCAGGGGCAAGAACCGGCCTGTTTTACCGGTAAATTGGGCGATAGGGTTTAAAAATACCCGACGTGCCGGCCGGCAAGCATTACTCTTTCTCGCCAGGGTTAAACGGCGCCGGCGTTGCGCACCGGCAGCAGGGCGGGCCGGCAAGCATTATCCCTGTGGTAACTGCGAACCATAATATTGANNCGGTCTTATTTTTTACCTTCCTCCTCTTATTCACGTTCAACGGCCCGGCTACCTCCCAGGATAAAATCCTGTACATACCCCTGGACGAGCGGCCGTTGAACCTGGAGTATGTAACGGCTACGGCCGCGGCGGCGGGCCTTTCCCTGGCCGTGCCGCCGCCGCACCTCCTGCCGGACTACCGGACACCGGCGCCGGCGGACCGCCTCTGGGAGTGGGTCCTGGCGAACGCTCCCGGGAGTACCGGCCTGGTCGTGGCCGCTGATACTCTGGTTTATGGCGGCCTGGTGCCTTCCCGGAATCACGAATTAACCCGCGCTGAGTTAATGGCCCGGGTTGACAACTTGCAAAAATTGAAACAAATTAACCCGCACCTGCAAATCCTGGCCTTTACCACCCTGATGCGCTCGCCGGCGGTGAATACGGCCTCCGAGGAACCGGCCTATTACGGCACTTACGGCGCCGCCATTTTTCGCCTGACGGCCCTGGAGGATAAACAGGAGACAGTTGGCCTCGACGCCGGGGAAACAGAGGAGCTGGCCGCTCTGAAGGAGGCGATACCACCGTTGTACCTGGCCGACTGGCTGGAACGCCGCGCCGCCAACCTGGCAATGACGGCGCGGCTGATTGACCTGGCGCGGCAGGGCGTTATCGACTACCTGGTCCTCGGTCGCGACGACGCCACCGCTTACAGCCAGTCCCGCCGGGAATATCGCTACCTGCTGTCCCGCGCCGCCGGGATGGCCGCGGACAGGTTTGTTTCTTTTCCCGGGGCCGATGAAATCGGGCTGCTCCTGGTAACCCGCCTGGCCGCTATGCAGTCAGGGGAGCGGCCGGGAGTTTATGTGGAATACGCCGCCGGGCCCGGGGCGGCGACAGTACCATCCTATGAAGATACCGCCATCGGTAGCAGCATTGCCGCCCGGATTGCTGCGGTCAACGGCCGGCCGGTGGCGGACCCGGATGCGGCCGACCTGGTGCTGATGGTCAACACGCCCTTCGACGGCGTCACCAGGGAAGCGGCGGGGGCGGAGAATTTTATCGCCCCTGGTTCAAGTTATCTTTCGTCAGGGCATCAATC
>DFYS01000015.1:2690-3643 GCA_002383405.1 Moorella sp. UBA4076 | reverse complement strand
ACCGTCAAGCCCGCCGCTTCGGCAGCGGCACGGGATTTGCTTTCCGGCCGCAGGCCGACGACCACATCCATACCGCTGTCCTTCAGGTTCTGGGCCTGGGCATGTCCCTGGCTGCCATAACCCATGATGGCAATTTTTTTGCCTTTAAGGATGCTCAAGTCGGCATCCTGATCGTAATAAACTACCGCCACTTTGCTCCCGGCCCGGCCCGCCATCTCTGGTCGGGGCTGACAGGGCCGGGAATTCACCTCCTGTGAAAAGTATTAACCTTACTTATTCGCAACCGAAACGGAAATTCCTGCCCGGGGAATAAAATCCCTTGTTTTTGATTTTAGCAGTCTATTCCCTGACGAGCATTTATCCCTTTTTCATAGGGGTGTTTCACCTGACGCATCTCGGTAACCAGGTCGGCAGCAGCAATGACTCCCGGCGGGGCGTTGCGGCCGGTAAGGACCACCTCTACCTGCGGCGGTCGTTCCGCCAGCAAAGCCAGGATTTCCTCTTCTTTTAACAGGCCGAAAAAATGGGCGACATTAATTTCATCCAGGATCAGGATGTCCGCCCGACCACTGTGCATGACCTCGCGGGCATAATCCAGCGCCGCCCGCGCCTGCTCGTAATCTTCCGGCCTGGCGCCGCCCCGGTGGATAAAGCCTTTACGGCCGAAGGTTTTGACCTCTACTTCAGGCGCCAGCCGCGGGAAGGCTAGGTATTCGCTATAATCGGGCGTTTTCATAAACTGGACGATCACTACCTTCAACCCGTAGCCGCAAGCCCGCAGGGCCAGGCCAAAAGCGGCCGTGCTCTTCCCCTTGCCGTCGCCGGTATAGACCTGGACCAGTCCCTGTTCCAAACCTGCCAAATGCTTTTCCCCCTATCTTTTTGACCTTATTTTACCACAAGATCATCCCCCACAGGAGACTATCCTGGAAATAGATGTGGGAAGTGGGAGG
>DFYS01000015.1:0-2526 GCA_002383405.1 Moorella sp. UBA4076 | reverse complement strand
CCCTCCGGGAACCTGCCCCACCCCCTCCCATAATGCTACCGTTTTCTTCCTTCTGCTGGTGCCGTATCAGCAGCATAGTTCCCACCGCTCACCTCAGGCCTACCAGGCGATACAAGCGAGCTACTTCATCGCCTGTAAGGTGACGGTACTGGCCTGGTTTTAATCCCGCCAGGGTGAGGAAGGCAAATTGGACTCGTTGCAGCCGCATTACCGGGTGGCCGACTGCGGCCAGCATGCGCCTCACTTCCCGGTTACGGCCTTCCTTCAAAGTTAATTCGATCAGGGCGTTACCCTGATATATCTGGCGCAGGTCAACCCGGGTCGGGGCCGCAGGGCCATCTTCCAGCTTGACACCCCGGCGCAGATGGGTAATAGTATTGATATCAGGTATACCTCTGACCAGGGCCCGGTAGGTCCTGGGTACCTGGTAACGCGGATGGGTGAGACGCAGGGTCAGTTCGCCGTCATTAGTAAGTAATAACAGGCCGGCGGTGTTATAATCCAGGCGCCCGACAGGATATAGACGCGCCGGTATGTCCCGTACCAGGTCCATTACCCGCGGTCGACCCTGGGGATCATGGACAGTAGTAACATACCCTGGCGGTTTATAGAGCAGGATATAAACCTTCTTTTCCGTTGCAGCGACCGCCCGGCCGTCGACAGTTACCTTATCCTGTCCCGCTTCCACCTGAAATCCCATGGCTGCCACGATTTTCCCATTGACTCGTACTCGACCGGCACGGATCATTTCCTCCGCCCGGCGCCGTGAAGCCACGCCGGCCTGGGCCAGGTATTTTTGCAGTCGCATATACACCCTCCGGCAACGTTATTATGCTATCACATTTCCCCTCATCAAGGCAATAGTGCTACACAAAAAAAGAGGTGAGAAGTGGGAGGTTAGAGGCAGGAGACTTGTGGAACGCCTGCCATCGCCGGCCGAGTTCATACAAGTATAAGGCGGGAAGTGGCGCCCGGAGGCAACCTGCCCCCACCCTGAGAAAAGAGGAGCCGCTCATGACAGCGTGTGTCTCCAGCCTCCCAGCACTTAAACTGAGCTTAGTTGCTCAAGTAGAAAAACGTCATACAAAGGGTTATGCCTGCAATTTAAACAAGCAAGGGCTCAAATGCTGGGCATCCCCCTTCTCACCTCTCACCTCACCCATTTCATATACGGAGGTGGAACCCCGTGTCACGTCAGCGCTGGCTCTACCTGTCCCTCGCCCTGGTCCTGGTGCTGATTTTTCTGCTCCTGGCCGCCGCCATGCGCCTGCCCGCGGTCCAAAGCGGCGACCTTCTGGTCCTGGCCGCTTTAATGCGCATCCGGACTGCGGCCGCAACCGCCTTCTTTAAGTTTATCACTTTTTTCGGTACTTCAACTTTTTTTTATCCGGCCACCGCTGTTTTAGGAATAGCCTTTTATACCAGGTGGCGCTGGCGGGGGTTTCTGGCCGTGGTGCTGGCCATGCTCGTGGCCAATGGTATGATGGAATGGCTGAAAGACTTCTACCACCGGCCCCGGCCCACCCTGGGACCCATCGAAATAGTGCCTGGTTTTAGCTTTCCCAGTGGTCACGCGATGATGGGCTCCGTCTTCTTTGGTCTTCTGGCCCTGATCCTGCGCCAAATAATCCCGCCCCGCTACCGCAGCTATGTTGTCCCAGCTACAGTGGTATTCCTTTTCTTGCTTGGCGGCAGCCGCCTTTACCTTGGCGTCCATTACCCAACCGACATCCTGGCCGGCTACGCCGCCGGCACGGCCTTCCTGGCCCTGTTCCTGGCCTGGTGGAACGCAAGATAAAAGTCCGCCTGACTGAAAGCCTTTTTAACGCAAGGAGGGCACCCTGGATGGGCAGGACCAGCGGTATAAGCTGCCTGCAGCGCTCAGGAGCGAAGATGATCTGTATAATTACAATCCTGGAGGGAGAGTTTTATGTCTACCGAAGTACTAACCATCAACTTTTACCCCTCTCCCCTTGGGGTGCTAACCATATTAACAGGTCCGGCGGGCCTCCGCCACCTGGCCTTCCCCGGCGAGGGGTCTGATATGATCCGGGATAACAGCCTGGCCAAAGAATATCCCGACGCCGCTTTTGTCGCGGCGGCTGATGATGGCGGGAGTTATTTAGAAGTCCGGCGGCAACTGGACGCCTATTTCGCCGGCCGGCTCCTTGCCTTTGACCTGCCCCTGGACCTGCGGGGCACCCCTTTTCAGCTGTCCGTTTGGAAGGCGCTGCAAAAGATACCCTACGGCATTACTTACAGTTATAGCGATATTGCCGACGTTATCGGCAAGCCGCACGCCGCCCGTGCTGTGGGACAGGCCACCGGCCGCAATCCCGTCGGCATTATTATACCCTGTCACCGGGTGATTGGTAAGGATGGTCGCATGGTCGGTTTTGGCGGCGGCCTGGCGGCCAAGGAGTGGCTGCTGGGGTTTGAAAAAAGCCACTCAATGCCCCCTGACGCCATCACTGTTAGTACCTTACGGCTTCAAAACTGCAATAAAAAACAAGTTGTTTAGGCCGC
>DFYS01000065.1:320-28017 GCA_002383405.1 Moorella sp. UBA4076 | reverse complement strand
TATAACATTGCCCAGCGCTTCGGGACGACAGTCGAGCAGATCCTGGCCGCTAACCCGCAAATCACCGATCCCGATCGCATTTACCCCGGCCAGCGTATCTGCATCCCGGTGATGCCTCCGGTAAAGCCCCGCTGCCACTGCTTCATAATGCACCCCACCCACCACTGCCCCGGTGCTATGGGTATGGGTATGATCTGCAGCGAAAAGCGGGAACTGCTGGTTATTGCCCGCGGCCTCCCCGATCCCAGGCATTTCGGTAAAGACCGGGCCGTATTAATGGTCCGCTACCGCGAAACAGAAGAATTCAAGGTCGTTGACATGATGCCCATGGCCCGCGGGATGATGATGTGCCATCATATTATGGATGGTCCCATGGATGGCGACCCGGTATTCTTAATCGGTGCTGCAGCAGGGTTCCCCTTCGCTTTCGGGCCGCTCTTCCTCGGCGCTGTCATCCCGGTTATCCTCTAAGCTACTGTTTCCAGGAAGCTTCGTTGTCACCCGGGCTTACCAGTACTGCCTTGCAAAGGGAAAACAGAGGTTCAAAGCCAACTATCAGCGGCCACTCCGGTTCCAGCCCGCTGATCTTGGTGAAAGCCACCTGCCCGGCGGAGGGGCCTTCAGGCCCCTCCACCGCTTTAATGCGGGCTGGAAAAAAGAAGTATGCGCTCTGAATGCTCGACCAGGTAAGCCCCTTGTCCTCGGAAAAACAAAAGGCCAGGCGGTTGCTGGAGGTCCAGAGAAAAAGCAAGGTTTTGTCCCTGGTAAGGAGTACCGGCTGATCATCGGGAAGGTCCCCGGTCGTTCCCAGGTATAGACTGCGGCTGTTGTATCCCTGAGGTTCTATTACACTCCACTTAACTAAAAAGCTGCCAACCTGCCGGTGCCATGATAGGAGACCAAGGTAACCGGCACATCCATATAGATAATTCTGGGAATCGGCGGCCAGGCCAATAAGATAATGCGGGACCTGCCAACCCTTGACAGGATCAAATACCGTTAAGCATAACCGGCTTTCTTCCCCCGGTATATCTTCCTGGCTGAAAAGCAACATCTGCCCGTGGGATAAGGGCTTAAAAAGCAGCAAGTTATCTTTAATATTAAAAGGCAAAATCAGTTGCCGCCAGCGGCTGCCCTCCTGGTAAAGGTGGATGATTTCTTTATAACCTGATTTGCGCAGCAAAATGTGGGGTTGCCCGTATCCATCCAGGGCCAGGGATAAGACAGTCCCATTGACGGGCAACTCCCTGCTTTCCCAGCGATGGCCCCGCCAGCGGGCGTAGATTTGACGCCTGTTAACCAGGGTGACCAAAATATGTAAACACCCGGCGGCATCGATGACCGCATTACATGCCTCCAGACCCACCATGGGCTCTCCGGTAGCGGTATAATTGTAGTGAAGTATACGCCGGTCTAAAGTTAGTTGCCAGCTGTCAGCAGCAGTGGCTAAATAATTTATCATGATTATCACCTCCAAAGACCAGAGGTACCTAACTAATGCATATGCTATACCAGGGTAAAAAAATCATCATCCTTACCGCCACCCCTGGATTGCCGGGAATAAAACTAAATTCCAGGTAACATCCAGCCATGGAAGTCAATATTATATACCAGGTATTAACCAATATCATTTTGCTCAGGGAGGTATGTTTAATTATGGCTGATGAAGTAAGCAGCAAGCAGGTAGTCGTCGGTCCCGGCCAGTGTCCCCCGGAAGGGTGCCCGCCCCCGACCCGTATCGAGTGCATCATGGTTGATAAGGTCTACGACAGCTGTTTCCAGGTAGAGAGCCGCAGCCGCGATACAACTGTAACTACCGGTACAGGTGGCGAATTTGTCACCGGTACCTTTACCGTCGGGCAGGCCGTCCCCTGTGCCCTGACCACAGGCAGCGCTATTTCCTGTACTGTTATTAACAGCGTACCCGTTATCGATAGCAATTTCGCTACTTTAACCATTGCCGTCTCTGTCCCGGTTACCCTGACCAACCCCAATGCTCCTGCAGAAATCGCCGACCGGGTCTTCACATTTACCAAAGTGGTTACCCTCTGCGCCCCCGAAGGAGTAGGCGTGGATTGCAGCGAGAGCACCCTCCTTTTCTGCAACTGCGTCGTTTCCGCCGTCGGTGTCGGGACCATTACTGTAACCTGTGACTTCCAGGTATGCGTCGTCATTAAGACCGCCCTTGCCGTCCAGCTCCTGGTCCCCAGCTACGGCTTCTGCGTACCTGCTCCCTGCGTCGTCGCCCCCGGCGTCTGCCCGCCGGCGCCACCGGCCCAGTGTTACTAATCGGGCCTGTAACAATCCCATAGCATCGATGATAAGAAGCACCGTCAATTTGACGGTGCTTCGCTGTTCAGGGGTTCCCCTGCTTGTTCCGGCGTCAGGATGGCGGCGCCTAAATTTTTAAGTTCCGCCAGCGGGCTGTCAGTTTTCCAATTCTCCCCGGTTACTGTACCCGTCGCGTTAACTGCTGTCCGTATAGCACCCTGATCATCAGGTGGTCGTTTGAATATCTCCTGCCGGGGTGCTTGCTCCATGGTAATACTCTTTGGATAGATATTCATTGCTGCATAAAACTGTTGCTGGCTCCCCGGTTCCCTGGCCAGAAAAGTGCTCTGGATAGGCAAAGGTCCCATGCGTTCTGCCACTTCATGGGGGAAGAAGGATGGCGCCCGGGTAGCTTCCAGCGGCCGTTTAAAGATAAATACCGGTCCGTCGCCGGGAGGAGCAAAGGGGTTGCCCCGCTGCCGTCGTTTGACTGGTCTGCCATTCCAACCCTTCCCAGGGGATGCTGGCACCACAGGCTGGTTACGGGTGCCCACCGTTGCGGCCGTAATCCCTGTCGCCCGGGAACCTGGAGCAGGAGATTTTGCAGTTATTAACTCCGCTTTTACAGGCAGGGGCTGCGGGCTAAGAGGAGCCTTATCTTGCGTTGGGACTGGCCCCTGATCTCTTTCGCTTGCCTTAACCCTGAACTCATGTTGGCGAGGTGACTTCACCTCTTCAGGCGCCTCAATTGCTTCTGTAACTTCAACTGCTGTTTCGGCTGCTTCCGGTTGTAGTTCCTGAAACGGGGGTTCGTTTTCCGTAGTTACGGTGACTTCTTCCGCAGCCTCGCCAGCCGCGGCATCCGTTGCCCCGTCCGGCGCGCTTAGCATCGTTTCTTCCTGCGAGGGTGTCCCGGCATTTGCCGTCTCCATCGCCTCACCGGCTGTAACGGCCGGAGAGCGAAAATCATCCGGCACAGCCGCTGTCAGCATTTGTTTGGCATCGGGTTCAGTTTCAACTGGGGTCCGGGCCATATCAGTTAGGGAAGCCTGAGCGCCCGTTGCTGCTGATATATGCGCCGGCCTTGCCGTAACTAGAGCCTCCGCATCCCCGCGTTGAATTTTATTCACAGGTAACAGGCAGGCTTCCCGGAACCGTTGCAGCAAGGATTGCAGCTTTTGCACCGTCTCCTCGGCGGGGGGCTGCTGGAAATACAGAATTAAGCCGTTAATAAACCACGTTGCGATGTTGCTGGCCGCTTCCTCATCTAAAGAGGCCTGGCAAAATTCAATTAAAACCGACGGCACTTCAGCATTGTTTAAAAGGCGGCGATAGCGAAAGTTTTTCCAATGCTCCCAGGCGCCGGGGATAGTATAAGCCGGTGGTTTGGGCGAACGGAGCATGGCCTGAACCAGGGAAGCAATCAACCCCAGGCTTTCCGCACGTCTTTGGGGGGCATAAAAGAATCGTAAAACAGGCTCCGCCCTCGCCGCTTCCTTTTGAGTGAAGGCAAAAAGGACCTGGGTCTGCCAGAGCCGGAAAAGCTGCCCGTCGCTGGCCGCAGCCGGAACCACCAGAACATTGGCCCCCTGGTCATGCAATCCCTGGCTTAGCGTTGCTAACAGGACCTCAATACCCTGCGCCGGGCTGGTCAGGGGGCGTAGAACAATAGTCTTATTGCCCAGGAACGGTTCCAGGATAAAATTACCTTCCTTATCCTCCAGGAAACTGACGCCGGCGCTGCGGCAGAGTGCCGGCAGCAGGGCCTTGTTAAAAGGATCAAGTTCCCAGGAAGGCAAAGCAACATCACCCCAAAAAATTTTGGCCATCTTTCACCCCTCATTTCTTGGATTCACTATTACAGCATATGTAAAAAGAGAGCGGGATGGAACCCAAAAAATAGGCGGCAAAAAAAGGAGAGGCGCATAGAATATAAAGTGAGGCTCTGGAGGTGAAAAAAGTATGGAACCCCAAACAAGGATCTGGATTGATGCCCGCCAGGGCAATATGCCATCCGTTCGAGAGGAGGCAGTCACTTACATCATACCCCATATTGCAAGTCCAGTTATCAGAGAAACAGTCTATTATACTCTGGCCGCCCTGGTGAAGGAGATCCAGTTACCCCAGCAAAGCCAGACTCATACAGTCAAAATCATCTATGACCCGGAAAGGATTACCCCTTCCTTCATTGATTACCTGTTACTGCAAAAGGGGGTTGAGTTCCGGCGTTTAAGTCCCTGAGGGGGGGAAGGTGAGCCAGGCGCTCACTTATATCCTGTCCGGAAGTAAGGGCCTCAAAGGATGCGGCTCGCCTATATCATCATGGAGGGTGATTATTTATGAGCTGGTATAGCCAGCGCGCTATGCAAATTTTAGGTCCCCAACAGCTCCCCGACCTGAGTTATGGTTATCCCCCTGATCTGCGTCAGGTAACTATGACTCTGATCATCAGCGATATGCGCTCCGGGGAAGATGCCCAAAAAATCAGCAATGCCCTGCGCAATTTGCCGGGGATAATCAGTGTTAAAACCATCCTCGAACGTCGCTGGGTAGTGCTCACCTATTATTTGCCCCAGATAAGCCTGGAAATCATTGGTCACCATATCACCAAACTGGGCTACCATTATATCCATAAATCATGAAGGAGCTGCACTTAGGTCCGGTCGGACCTTTTTAAGGAGTAGACGCCCATGCCGCTTGCGAGCGGCACCAGCAGGATGAAAATGGCAGTATTGTGTGAGGTTGAGGGGTGGGGCAGGTTCCCNNACCAATAAGAAATTGGCGGCGTCGGTTTCTCCTGAACCTTGCCTTGCTTCCCATCTTTTATTCCTGGCGTGGCCAGCGACCGCAACCGGATTGCCTGATTTCCGCGTTTGAGGCAAATACGGCAGCATGCTGATTCGCTAAAATGCTATTTTCAGAGTAAATCGCCGGGGCATCCGGGAGAGAGGAGGGGAGACAGGGATGCGAGTTTATATATCAGCCGACATGGAAGGCGTCGCCGGAGTAACGGCCTGGGAACAGGTAGAACCCGGCGGGGGTGCAGAATATAGCCGCTGCCAGCGATTGATGGCAGCCGAAATCAACGCTGCCGTCCACGGTGCCCTGGAAGCCGGGGCTGCCAGCGTTACGGTCAACGACGCCCACGGCCATATGCGCAACCTGCTGCCGGAAGACCTGCACCCCCGCGCCCTGCTGATCAGCGGCACCCCCAAAAAGCTGGGCATGATGGAGGGGATTGACCGGGGGTTCCAGGCGGCCTGTTTTCTAGGTTATCACGCCCGTGCCGGCAGCGCGGGGGTGCTGGCCCATACTATCCACGACGTCGTCCAGCGCCTGGAAATCAACGGTCAGGAGGCAGGGGAGCTGGGCTTGAACGCCCTGCTGGCCGGCTGCTTCGGCGTGCCGGTAGTCCTGGTGAGCGGTGATACGGTCCTGGCCGGTGAAGCTCGAAGACTGCAAAGGGGAATAGAAACCGTCATCGTCAAGGAAGCGCTCAATTACCATGCCGCCAGGTCGCTGCCACCGCGATTGGCCAGGGAGAAAATCCGCCTGGGAGTAGCTCGAGCCCTGCGCAAGAAGGATTTTCGACCCCTGCTGGCCCCGGCCCCGGTAACGGTCACCATCAAGTTCTCCGACCCGGCGCGGGCGGCAGCTGCGGCCATAATGCCCGGCAGTCAACAGCCGGATGCGGTTACTGTTAGCTACACTGGTGTCGATTATCTGGAAGCCTACCAGGCGGCGCGGTGCTTTATTGCCCTGGCAAAAAGCAATTGATCCCGGCGGCCAGGATGGCTGCCAGAGCCTCATGAACATCGGGACCCTCCGGTGGGGGCAGGCGTAAATAGCGGTGGATCTCCACATGCAGGCCGTAACAGGGATAACCCAGCAGGCGTAAGGCCCGTACCAGCTGGAAGGTATAGGTTTTAGTAGCCCGCAGTCTGACTCTGCAATCAAGGGGAAAGACGCCCAGGGTTGGCTTTTTAATGGCGGCCAGGGGGCCTCCCGGTTGCCAGGTTCTGTCCAAAGCTGATAAAACCGCTTGATGATAGCAGGCCAGGCGCCGGCGGTAAAGGGAGTCAATGCCGGCGTAACCGGTGGAAATCTCCAGGTCAAAGTTACCGCTGACGTGCCCGTGGATTTCCATTAATAACAGGGGCGAGGATTGAAAAACGCACCTCTGATAATGCCGGCGCCACTCCGCCAGGCGGGGGTCGCTGCTTGTTTCCGGATCTTTGTTGACATCAACCAGGCGACGTAGATTTCTAGCCAGTACCAGGGTGGCCCCCAGATGATCGGCCAGGCGGCCGGCGATCAGGCCGCTGTTGCCATCACAACAGCTATCCATATCATCGCCATCATGGGGCGCGGCAATGACGACAGGGCTGCGCCGTTTCTTCATATATAACCCGGTAAAAGCCAAAAGCATAACCTCCCCCGGCAACCCGCTCATTTATATTTTATCATGGCAGGGGCCGGTAGAGAGCAATTATTTACACCCGTATCGGTTTGATGAGGGTAGACGCCATGCCGCCCCGGCGGCAGCATCAGCAGGATATCTTTAATCCTTTCTGAAGGTCGTGTCCCACTCGCTATTATGGGGATCATGCTTTCATAGAATCCCCTACCGGTACTGCTGAAGCGAACATTACTGTCTACCATATATGTAGAACCCGCTATTTTACTCCATGGTTTCTGGACGAAATAGCAGCCCGCGTGGATACCAGTATTAAAGCCATTGTAGATGCGGCCCGATAAACAGCAGGCCCCTCGCCGGAGGGGTCTCTTAATTATAGTATTTGCGCTTGCAACGTTCATTAAATAGTATTTCCAGGCAGGATTTGTAAGGCCTAGCACGGCATAGCCTTAAACCAAAATCCCGCCGCGATATTTTCTTCCCACTTTGCGTAGATCATTGGGACATGGGGACTAAGGCCCGGCTTTTTCTTCCCCGGCACTAAAGAAACACCTCGTCCGCCAGAGCGCGGGCTTCTTTTTTGCGCCGGGCTGTAGCTTCAGGATCCAGGACGACAGCGAGCCTGATCACGTCACCCTCTTTGGCGGCCCGGGGCAGGAGGGAACACGGTAAAGTAAAGGTACGGCGACCGTATTCAATGACAGCCATATCCTCTTCAAAGCGATCAATAATCAGCAATTCCCGGCGGGGCATAATTGCTACTCCTTTCTTAATGTTAACCTTGCTTTCCGGCCATTTAAGGGGCGAGCTTCCGGCTTCCGAAGGCCAGCATACCTTGGTTGACATGATAGCATCAGCTCTCCGCCTGTCAAGCACCCTTGCTTTCCTGCCGGCCGGGAAATATTTCCCGGCTGCCGCTAGCTTTAGAATATCACCTGCAGCCGCCGGCGTCAAAGATATCTCCCTGGAGTGTCACCGGAGCCATTTGATGAGACACAATAAAGTTAAAAAAGCAGGAAAAGGACCGGGGGGCGGCGAATGAATAGGGGATATGATGGGAAAGGGGCCTAACCATGGCACGCCGCAAGAAGAATAACAGGGAAGACAGGGAAGACAGGATAGATAGCAAAGAAGTAAAAAGAAAAGCCAGGGTGATCCCTTTAACAAAAGCCCGAGCTACCCTTCCGAAGGAAAAGGATAATAGCCGGGCTAATAACAGAGCTGGCAAGCGGGTAACGCCCTGGTATCAGGCCGGTGATAAGGGCGGCATTAGTGCTAACCTGTGTCCGGAGGGCGGTAACCAGAGTTTATTCCTCCTGGCCTTTGCCGGCCTGCTGGTGTTTCTCTTTTACCCGCCCTTTTTTCGCGGCCTCTTTTTCCCGACCGAGCAGCGCTGGACGCTGCTCCTGGCCGCCGTCCTTTTTTTTCTGGCTTACCTGTGGAAGTTATCGCGCCGGGAAGTAGCTTTCCTGAACCGGCCCCTGGACTATGCCGCCACAGCTATGGTGATCGTCTACATCCTGGCAGCCATTCAACCGGCCAGCCGCGGCCTGGCGGTAGCTGAAGTCGCCAAGGTCCTCCTTTATTTTTTGACCTACTGGCTTGTTTCCCGCCTGGGCAGCCGGCAGCGCAACCTCTATATTCTGCACGCCCTCTACCTGGCTGCCGCAGGCGCCGCCCTGGCGGCGTTGCTTGCGGCTACGGAACTGGTATATATTAAAGATGGTTTTGTCGGCGGGCGTTTCTACTCGACTTTGCAGTACCCCAATGCTCTGGCCAGTTATGTCGGCGCCGGCAGTATTATCGGTTTTTACCTGTGGGCCAGGGCCGGCCGGCGGCAGCGTTACTTCTATGCTGCCGTCAACTATCTGCTACTGATGGTTTTTCTGGGGACAGGCTCCCGCGGCGCTTACCTGGTTTTCCCGCTTATAGTGGGCCTTTACTGGGTCCTGACGCCCCGCGGCTACCGCTTTAACACCCTGGCTCACCTGGTAGTCAGTGCTGCCGCCGCCCTGACGGGCAACATCCGTTTTATTCCCCTGGCCGTAGCCAAAGCCTACGGCCCGGCCTGGAGCTGGTTTGCCCTGGGCCTGCTGGTGGCCCTGGCCGGCCAGCTGCTTATCCAGGTTGCTGCCTTTAGCCTGCGGACGCCCCGGGTGCGGGCTGCAGCCGGGGTGGCTACTCTGATCATCCTGCTGGGCGGCGGGGCCTTCTTTGTCCAACACCAGCTGGCCGCCGTCCCGGCCAGGGGCGGGCAACCGGCTGGTATCCTGACCCGCATCCTGCCCCCCCAGGTAACCGCCCGCTTGCAGGATATCAGCCTGGAGACCAGAAGCGGCCGTGAACGCTTGATCTGGACCGGCGACGCCCTGCAAATGGTGCGGGAACGCCCGCTGCTGGGTTTCGGCGGCGGTGGCTGGGAAGCGGCCTACCGCCAGTACCAGAGCTATTTTTATAATTCCACTCAGGTCCACAACGACTACGCCCAGGTAGCCGTAGAAACCGGCCTGGCAGGCATCGCCGTCCTGGGAGCTATATGGGTTCTATTTCTCCTGAGGAGCTTCAGTAACTATCGCGCTTTTCAAGGCAGCGAGCGCCTGCAGGCGCTGGCCATCGGGGTGGCAGCCCTGAATCTGGGCCTCCACGCCGCCGTCGATTTCGACCTCGCCCTGGGAGCGGTATCGATGATGCTCTGGGCCTGCTTTGGCCTGACCCGCAACCAGGAGAGCATACGCCTGGGGCCGGAAGCGGCCCTGGCAACAGCGGTGTTCAAAAGTAAACAGGCCGCCTGGATTACAGCTGCAGCCCTGGCCGCCCTGGTAGTGAGCCTTTTCAGCATCTCCTACCTGGCGGGAGTAGCCAGTGCCCGCCAGGCGGCGGCTGCCCTGCAGCGCAACGACCTCCGGGCTACGGCCTCTTACCTGGAAGAGGCCGGTCGCTACGATCCCTTTACCGCTTCTTACAATAGCGACCTGGCCGGGATCTACCTGCGGGATGGCAAAAAGACGGAAGCCCTGGCCCAGGCCCGGATTGCCGTCCAGAAAGAACCCTATAACCCGGCTGTCCTCAGTCGCCTGGCGGAGGCCTGCTGGCAGAACGGCGACCTCGACGCGGCGATAGCTGCCCTGGAACGCGCCCGCGAAGCCGCCCCCTGGGCGGGCAGCAGCTGGGAAAACCTGGGGCAAGTATACACCACCGCTGGTATCAGCTTTTTACAGGCCGGGCAGCAGGAAAAGGCACGTCACCTATTCCAGCAGGCAACAGACCTGCCGGTCGCCATCCAGGAAAAAGTGGCTGCCCTGGGCGAATTTAAAGAACTGCATCAACCGGGGGGGGTAAACCTGACTCCGGCTATCAAACTCTATGCCGGTATCGGCGACTATTTCCTGGGCCGGGAGGAAGCTGCGGCTAACAACCTGAATGCTGCCGCTAAAGACGCTAAAACTAAGACCGAAGCCCAATTCTGGCAGGCTCTCCTCGCCCAGCGGCAGGGGGATACGGCCCGCGCCGGCCAGCTCCTGGCGGAAGTACAAAAGGCTGATGCCAACCTGGCTAAACAATACGACCAGTTTAAAGCCCTGCCGGTGCTTAAATAGAGCTTATATGTTTCCCAGTCACAACCTCTCGGCAAGAATTCGTACAGGTGGTATAATGTAATTATGAACGAATTGCCCCTCTGGCAGGAGGTACAAAAGGATTTACAGGAGGTCGAGGCGGAATTACTGCGCCAGGTGGATGCCCCCGACCCGGTACTAAGCCAGGCGGCGCGTCATCTAGTCCAGGCGGGAGGAAAAAGGCTGCGCCCGGCTTTTGCCATCCTGGCCGCTCGCTGCTGCGGTGCCCCCCTGGAGCGGGTCCTGCCTCTGGCGGTGGCCCTGGAAATGATTCATATGGCCACCCTGGTCCATGACGACGTTATCGACGCCTCCCCGTTGCGGCGGGGACGACCCACGGTCTGGGCGCGCTGGGGCCAGGAGCTTTCTTTGCATACGGGGGATTACCTTTTTGCCCGTTCGCTGCTCCTGGTAGCTGCCTATGATGACCCGCGCATCCCATCCATCCTGGCTGCGACCAGTATCCAGATGGTCCAGGGGGAGTTGCACCAGCTGGCTGATGCCTTTGACCTGGATGTTTCTGTGCGCGATTACCTGAAACGCATCTACCGCAAAACAGCGCTGTTAATTGCCGCCAGCTGCCGCCTCGGAGCTATAGCTGCCGGTGCCGGGGAGGCGGCGATTCGCCACCTGGACCACTATGGCCGCAACCTGGGGGTGGCCTTTCAGATCACCGATGACGTCCTGGATATGGTAGCCGACCCGGAACGCCTGGGTAAACCCATTGGCAGCGACCTGCGCCAGGGGGTTATAACTTTACCGGCCATCTATGCATTGCGGGCCTGTCCCAAAAAACATAAGCTGGTTTGCCTGCTGGCCAAAAGGGACAAAACCGCAGCCGAAATACAGGAGGTAATCGAACTCATCAAAAACTGCGGCGGTATTGAATATGCCCTGGCCCTGGCCGAGCGCTACCTGGACCGGGCGCGGCAACATGCCCTTTTCCTCCCGAAGGGACCGGCACGGGATACTTTAAAGGGTCTCACCTATTATGTGAGGACGCGTGGTATATAATGGGTTTGTATTTTATGGTAATGGAAATGGCCGGGCGTCCCTGCCTGGTGGTCGGCGGCGGCTATGTCGGAGAGCGTAAGATTTTTGCCCTGCTGGAAGCCGGTGCCCGGGTTACGCTGGTGAGCCCGGAGGCCACCCGCGTCCTGGCCGACATGGCTCTCGCCAGGCAGCTGGTCTGGCAGCGGCGCGAATACCAGCCCGGTGACATCCAGGGGATGGCCCTTGCTTTTGCCGTTTCCAGCAGCGCCGCGCTCAACGCCCGCGTAGCTGCCGACTGCCGCCAGGCCGGTATCCCGGTCAACGTTGCCGATGCCCCGGAGGAGTGTACTTTTATGGTGCCCGCAGTCGTCCGGCGCGGTGACTTACAGGTGGCTATTTCCACCGGCGGTAAAAGCCCGGCCCTGGCGCGTCAGCTGCGGCGGCAGATAGAGGCTGAATTCGGTCCGGAATACGGCCCCTGGGTGGAATTTTTGGGCGAATTGCGCCCCTTTCTCAAGCAAGTCTGGCCCCAGGACCAGAAACGCCGGGAGGAGTTATTGCGGCGGCTGGCCGGTGATGAAATCCTCTTTCGCCTGGTGGCCAGGGGCAAAGAAGATCTGGCAAAGGAGCGGGTAAAGCAGTGTTTGTCGTTGCCGTCGGTCTAAATCATCGCACGGCTCCGGTTGAAATCCGGGAACAGCTCACTTTTACCCGCCACGGGTTGCCGGCGGCTTTAGAGCGCTTGCATGCCGCACCCGGCGTCGATGGCTGCGTTATCTTGAGTACCTGCAACCGGACGGAGATTTATATCTCCTGCCAGCTGGAGGAAAACGGGTACCGGGCGGGCTTCGATTTCCTCAGCCAGTCCTGCCAGGTGGACCGGAAAAACCTGGGGTGTTATCTCTATACCCTGAATACGCACCATGCCGTCCGCCACCTTTTCCGGGTAGCCGCCGGCCTGGATTCGATGATCCTGGGCGAAGATCAGGTCCTGGCCCAGGTGGCGGAGGCCTATGAGCTGGCCCGGTCAACGGGGACAACAAACAACATTCTCAATACCCTGTGGCAACAGGCGATTACTACCGGCAAAAGGGTACGGACGGAAACCCTCATTGACCGCAACACGGTATCTGTCAGCTATGCAGCCGTAGAGCTGGCCCGCCAGGTCTTCCATGGTGACCTTAAGGGACGGACGGTCCTGGTACTTGGCGCCGGCAAAATGAGTACCCTGGCCGCCCGCTACCTGAAGGACAAAGGCGTGACAACAGTCCTGGTGTCCAACCGTTCCCACGACCGGGCGATGGCCCTGGCTACGGCTATCGGCGGCCGGGCAGTGCGCCTGAATGCCCTGGAGGAGTATTTATCGCGGGTGGATATCGTTATCAGCTGTACGGCGGCCAGCCACTATATCCTCCATCGCGAACAGGTGGCGCGGGCGCAGCGGCAGCGCGGGGACAGCCCTTTAATGCTCATTGATATCGCCGTGCCGCGGGACATTGAACCGGCCGTCGCTGATTTGCCGGGCGTAAAACTCTATGATATTGATGACCTGCAACAGGTGGTCCTGGCCAACCTGGAGGAGCGGCAACAGGCCGCCCGCCAGGCGGAAGGCATTATTGCCGCTGAAGTGGAAACCTTTTTCCGCTGGCTGGGCTCCCAGTATGTAGTACCAACTATCATTGCTTTAAAGCAGAAGGCGGAAGCCATTAAAGATGCCGAACTGGCCCGTGCCTGTAACCGGCTGGGGCCGTTAACGCCCCGGCAGCAAAAAATAATTGCCACCCTGGCCGGCTCTATTATCAACCAGTTCCTCCACGATGCTGTCGTCAACCTGAAACAGGCCGCCCTGACCCCGCGGGGCCATTTGTACGCTGAAGCCCTGCACGAGCTATTCAACCTGCCTGTTGAGGGAAACCAGGAAGGACAGGAAGCGGCGACAGCCGTCGAAGGAGGCAAACGTTAAGATGCTGGCCATAAAGGTGGGCTCCCGCGAAAGCGAGCTGGCGCGCTGGCAGGCGCGCTGGGTCATGGAATGCTTAAGGCAAGCCTGGCCGGATATCGCCCTGCGCCTGGTCACCTTAAAAACTAAAGGCGATAAAATCCTCGACGTAGCCCTGGCGCGGATTGGCGACAAAGGCCTTTTTACCAGGGAATTGGAACAGGCTCTCCTGGACGGGGCTATCGATATGGCCGTCCACAGCATGAAGGATATGCCGGCCAGCCTGCCGGCAGGCCTGACTATCGGTGCGATTGGCGTACGGGAAGACCCGGCCGATGTCCTGATCGCCCCGGCCGGATATAATCTGGCCTCCCTGCCGGTGAGGGCCCGCGTGGGTACAAGCAGCCTCAGGCGTAAGGCCCAGCTGGCCAATGCCCGCCCCGACCTGGAACTGGTGGATTTGCGGGGCAATATCCCCACCCGCCTGGCGCGCATGGAGCGTAAGGGTCTGGATGCCATCGTCCTGGCCGCCGCCGGAGTAAAAAGGTTGAACCACGGCCGTATCCCGGGCGAGGCCATCCCATACCACCTCTGCCTGCCGGCCGCAGGGCAGGGGGCCATCGGCATCGAGATACGATCCGGTGATGCCAAAATCGCCCGTCTGGTAGCTGCCATCAACCACCCTCCCACAGCAGCAGCCGTCCGCGCCGAGCGAGCATATTTGCGCGCCCTGGAAGGGGGATGCCAGGTGCCTATCGGCGCCCTGGCCGCCGTTGAAGGCGAAGCCCTGGTGCTGCAGGGGATGGTAGCCAGCCTGGACGGCCGCCAGTTGCTGCGGGATTTCGTTTCCGGGAGCACATTCAATCCCGAGGCCGCCGGCCAGGAACTGGCCCGAAAAATGGTGGCCCGAGGCGCCGGGGCCATCCTGCAGGAGGTTAGAAATTATGGCGGCAGTTCCCACCGGTAAAGTCTTCCTGGTCGGTGCCGGCCCCGGTGACGCCGGTTTATTAACGATCAAGGGACAGCAGTACCTGGTAGAGGCCGACGTGGTGGTCTACGACCGCCTTATCAACCCGGCCCTCCTCGAATATGCCCCGGCAGGCGCCGCGAGAATCTTTGTCGGCAAGGCCCCCGGCCACCACGCCCTGACCCAGGAGGAAATCAACGAACTCCTCATCGACTGTGCCCGGCAGGGGAAGCTGGTGGTCCGCCTGAAAGGCGGCGACCCCTTTGTCTTTGGCCGCGGCGGCGAGGAAGCCCTGGCCTTAAAAAACGCCGGCATACCTTATGAAGTAATACCCGGGGTTACGGCAGCCATCGCCGTACCGGCCTATGCCGGCATCCCGGTGACCCATCGCGGCCTGGCTTCGACGGTCGCCTTTATCACCGGCAACGAAGACCCGGCCAGGGAAGGCAGCGCCATCAACTGGGAAGGCCTGGCCGCAGCCGTAGATACCCTGGTTTTCCTGATGGGCATGGCCAACCTGACCCCCATTGTCAGCCGCCTGCTGGCCTGCGGCCGCAGCCCGGCTACGCCGATAGCCCTCATCCGCTGGGGTACCAGGGCCGAGCAGGAAACCCTCGTCGCTACCCTGGCCGATATTGAGGGTAAAGCCCAGGCGGCCGGTTTCAGCAATCCGGCGATTATCGTTGCCGGCCGGGTGGTTGAACTGCGACCCACTCTGGCCTGGTTGGAGAGCAAACCCCTTTTTGGCCGCCGGATAGTGATCACCCGCCCCCGCGACCAGGCTGCAGGTATGGCCAGGCGCCTGACCGACCTGGGAGCCGAAGTACTGGTCTTCCCGGCCATCGCCATCGAGCCCCCGGCCGACTGGAGCCCCCTGGACACCGCCCTGGCCGGGATCGATAATTGCGACTGGCTGATTTTTACCAGCGCCAATGGCGTCCGTTATTTTTTCCAGCGCTGGCGGGAAAAGCAGCTGGATATCCGCGTCCTGGCCGGCATCAAAATTGCCGCCATCGGACCGGCGACGGCCCGGGCCCTGGATGAGCGGGGGCTACGCCCCGACTGGCAGCCGCCGGAATATGTGGCTGAAGCCGTCGCCGCCGGCCTGGGGCCGCAGCTGGCGGGACAGCGGGTCCTGCTGCCGCGGGCGGCCATAGCCCGCCCCTTCCTGGCCGCCGACCTCCGCCGCCAGGGGGTGATGGTCACCGAAGTGGCCGTTTACCGAACGACCGCCAGGGCAGGTGATGCCACGCTGTTGCAGGAGCTGCTGGCCGCCGGGAGAATAGCTGCAATAACCTTTACCAGCCCCTCGACGGTCAGGTCGTTGCTGGAACTGCTGGGGAAAGAGGCCCTTACCCTGATGCGGGATGTCAATGTTTTTTGCATCGGTCCTATAACAGCGGCTGCGGCCAGGGAAGCGGGTCTGGCGGTAACGGCTGCGGCAGCGGAGTATACGGAAACCGGCCTCATCCAGGCGATAATGGACTATTATACCGGGCGGAAGACAGGTGAAAAAAACTGATCAGCTTGACCAGATTGCTTTTTAATGATAGTTATTTCGGTGACACGCTGCGTTACAGCCCGGCTGCCCGCGCTGCCACTGCCGGTGCGCGCTGTGATAGCGGCCCGGTGGTGGTCTGGAATTGCACCCGCGCCTGCAACCTGCAGTGCCGCCACTGCTATGCCGGCTCCAGCCCGGCAGCAGGGGAGAACGAAATGGATACCGGGGCTGCGCGGGATTTTCTCGAGCAGCTGGCTGCTTTTCAGGTCCCGGTGCTGCTGCTATCCGGAGGCGAGCCGCTGGTCCGCACGGATATCCTTACGATTATAGCTGATGCTGTAAACAAGGGATTACGGGTGACCCTGTCCACCAACGGCACCCTCATTGACCGCAGCACAGCGAAAGACCTGCGCCGCCTCGGCGTCAGCTATGCCGGTATCAGCCTGGACGGCGTTGATGCCCGCCATGACGCCTTCCGCGGCCGCCCGGGTGCTTTTACGGCTGCGCTGGAAGGCATCCGCCACTGCCTGGCGGTTGACCAGCGGGTGGGATTGCGTTTTACCATCAGCCGAGCTAATGTTGACCAGCTGGAGGATATATTCTATCTGATCCGGGAAGAGAATATCCCGCGGGTATGCTTTTACCACCTGGTTTACAGCGGCCGCGGCAGCGAGCTGGCGGGTGAGGATCTCAGCCACGAGGAAAGCCGGGCGACGATGGACTTGCTGGTGCGAGAAACCAGGCGGCTCAAGGAGCAGGGCCGGGAAGTAGAAATCCTCACTGTCGATAACCATGCCGACGGCATCTACCTTTACCTGCAACTGCGCCGCCAGGACCCGGAGCGCGCCAGGGCGGTATTAGAATTACTGCGCCGCAACGGCGGCAACCGCAGCGGTATCGCCATCGGTGCCGTCGACTGGGCCGGCAACGTCCACCCCGACCAGTTCACCATGCACCACACCCTGGGCAACGTCCGGGAGCGGCCCTTCGGGGAAATATGGACGGATTTAAATCACCCCCTGCTGCATGGTTTGCGCAACCGCAAACCCCTGCTGAAAGGGCGCTGCGCGTCCTGCGCCTGGCTCGATCTCTGCAACGGCAACTGCCGCGCCCGCGCCGAGGCCGCCACTGGCGATTTCTGGGCATCCGACCCGGCCTGCTATTTGACCGACAGGGAAATTGCCGGAGATTAACTTTCTCCGTCGGACCTCATAAAACCGGATACGCCGGAGATAGCATCCGTGCGGAGCAAGCGCTGGATTCTGAGCAGTCACTACAAATAATTGTTTATAGTATGCCGGTTGGCTTGATTTCTACCCAAAAAATAGCGTTCTTGCGAAATAGTATGTTGGTCTACTGGGGTGGGGCAGGTTTCCTTCAGTCGCTGGTTGCGCCCTTATACAAGGACCTCGCTCCGCAAGCCCTGGGCGCGGCATTCTTAAGCCCTTCGGGCTTAAGAATTNNTGATACTCAAGGCTGCAAATGCGCCTTCCGGGAACCTACCCCACCCACCTTCACACAATACACCTTCACACAATATCATCATTTTCATCCCTCTGCTGTTGCCGCCAGGGCGGCATGAGCGTCTACTCAATGGAGGTGAACTTCCATGTCCGGTTTTCCCATTTGCCGGCCGCGCCGCCTGCGCCAGAATGAAACCCTGCGGGCGATGGTGCGGGAAACGGAGATCAACGTCCGTGACCTTATCTACCCCTTCTTCGTCATCCACGGCCAGGGGATAAGAAACCCGGTGCCGGCCATGCCCGGTGTTTGCCAGCTATCTGTCGATAACCTGGTAAAGGAGGCCGCCGCCGTCGTGGCCGCCGGCATCCCGGCTGTCCTCCTTTTTGGCATCCCGGCGGATAAGGACGAGGTGGGCTCCGGCGCCTATGACCCCCGCGGTATCGTCCAGGAAGCCGTCCGCGCCTTAAAACGCGCTTATCCTGAACTTCTGGTCATTACCGACATCTGCCTGTGCGAGTATACCAGCCACGGCCACTGCGGCCTGGTGGATAACGGCCAGGTCTTAAACGACCCCACTCTGGAACTGATCGCCAGAACCGCCCTTTCCCATGTCGAGGCCGGGGCCGATATCGTCGCCCCTTCGGATATGATGGACGGCCGGGTAGAAGCTATCCGCCGCCTCCTCGATGCCAACGGCTTTACCCATACCCCCATCCTGGCCTACGCCGCCAAATACGCCTCCGCCTTTTACGGCCCCTTCCGGGAGGCCGCCGGGTCGGCGCCGCAGTTCGGCGACCGCCGCAGTTACCAGATGGACCCGGCCAACAGCGATGAGGCCCTGCGCGAGGTGGCCCTGGACCTTCAGGAAGGGGCCGATATGATCATGGTCAAGCCGGCCATGCCCTACCTGGATATCATCCGCCGCGTTAAAGATAACTTTAATGCACCCCTGGTGGCCTACCAGGTCAGCGGCGAATACGCCATGCTCAAGGCCGCCGCCGCCAACGGCTGGCTGGAAGAAGAAAGAGCGGTCCTGGAAAGCCTGACCGGCATCAAACGCGCCGGGGCGGACCTCATTATCACCTATTACGCCCTGGATGTTGCAAAATGGATTAAAGGAGCGTAATGGGGGTCTTAAATCATGCTGTTATCCTGGAATACCACCAATCAGTGCAACCTGTATTGCGACCACTGCTACCGGGACGCCGGTGCCAGGGTGGAGGATGAGCTGGACACGGCCGAGGCTAGAAATCTCATTGATGAAGCCGTTAAAGCCGGTTTCCGGATCATGATCTTCAGCGGCGGCGAACCCCTGCTGCGCCCTGACCTGCTGGAACTGATCGCTTATGCAGCAGCACGCGGCTTAAGGCCGGTCCTGGGCAGCAACGGCACCCTGCTCACCGTGGACCTGGCGCGGGAACTAAAAAAGGCCGGGGCGCGGACGATCGGCATCTCCCTGGATAGCTGCGATGCCGCCCGTCACGACCGCCTGCGCCGCCAGAAAGGAGCCTGGCAGCAGGCCGTAGCCGGTATGGCGGCCTGCCGGGAAGCCGGTTTGCCTTTTCAGGTGCATACCACCGTCTTTGACTGGAACCAGGACGAGCTGGAGCAGCTCACCGACCTGGCGGTGCAGCTGGGAGCAATAGCCCATCACTTCTTTTTTCTGGTACCCACCGGGCGCGCAGTAAGCATTGAAGCGGAATCCCTGCGCGCCGCGGCCTATGAGGCAACTTTAAGGCGTATCCTGCAAAAGCAGCAGCAGGTTGCTATTGAATTAAAACCCACCTGCGCGCCCCAGTTTATGCGCATCGCCCGTCAGATGGGTATACCGGTGCGCTACAGCCGCGGCTGCCTGGCCGGGATTGCCTACTGTATCATCAGCCCGCGCGGTGATGTCCAGCCCTGCGCCTACCTGAACCTGCCGGTGGGTAACGTCCGGGAAATGCCCTTCAGCCGTATCTGGCAGGAAAGCGAGGTCTTCCGTACTTTACGGACGGAAGACTATAGCGGCAGCTGTGGCCGCTGCGGCTACAAGAAGGTCTGCGGCGGCTGCCGCGCCCGCGCCTGGTATTACCACGGCGACTATATGGCGGCCGAGCCCTGGTGCCTTTACCCTAAAAATAGAAGTGGGATGTGAGAAGTGAGATGTAAGAGGCTTGTAGGAACTGGCTGTGCCAGTTCCGGATTGAAGTCCCACATCCTGCTATTTTCATCCTGCTGCTGGTGCCCAGCACTTTAATCTCAGCTAGCTCGCTCCTTAGTGGGTATACACTTTTATGATAGTTCCTGTTCTAAAGCTGCTGTGCAGCAGGTTGAGTGCTGGGTATCGGAATGGAAGGAGATAAATGTTGGATAGCCTGGATCGCCGTTTGTTAAATATAATCCAGGAGGATTTTCCCCTGGTGGAGAAACCATACGCTGAGCTGGGCCGGCGCCTGGGCCTGACGGAGACGGAGGTCCTGGAACGCCTGGCCAAACTAAAGCAAGCGGGGATCATCCGCCGCATCGGTGCTGTTTTTGACCTGCGCCGGCTCGGCTATGCCAGCACCCTCTGTGCCCTGGAGGTGCCAGCGGCGCGCCTCGATGAAGTGGCGGCAATAGTCAACTCCTTCCCCGGCGTCACGCACAACTACCTGCGCGAAGACACCTATAACATGTGGTTCACGCTCATCGGACCCTGCCGCCGCCACCTGGAAAAGGTTATCGCCAGCATCGCCGCCCGGACCGGCCTGGCGGTACTGGAGCTCCCGGCGGAAAAATCCTATAAAATAAGGGTAAACTTTAACCTTGATGAAGTTGCGCCTGAATAGAACAGGAGGCAGTTATGTCTTTGCCTCGCCCATTAACCAACTTAGAAAAAGAGCTGGTGCGCCTGCTCCAGGGTGATATACCTCTGGTCGCCAACCCATTTTTAGCGGTGGCCCAGAAGCTTAACCTCAGCGAAGCGGAAGTCCTGGCCCATATCCACCGCCTCCAGGAGGAGGGTATTATCCGCCGCTTTGGCGCTGCCCTGCGCCACCGGGAAGCCGGTATAACCGCCAATGCCATGGTCGTCTGGCAACTACCGCCGGAGGAACTAAAAAGCGCCGGCGAAAAGCTGGCTGCCTTTCCCGAAGTAACCCACTGTTACCAGCGCCGGCAGCGCCCCGAA
Source organism: Moorella sp. UBA4076 (assembly GCA_002383405.1). GTDB lineage: Bacteria > Bacillota > DSM-521 > Neomoorellales > Neomoorellaceae > Neomoorella. The sequence goes on along the minus strand of DFYS01000065.1, from coordinate 7,700 downwards.
TGGCCTTATAACCTTTATGCCGTCATCCATTGCCGCACCCGGAAGGCCTGTGAGCAGCTGGCCGCCCGCCTGGCGGTAACCATCGGCCATAACAATTACCGTCTCATTTACAGCACCGCCGAGCTTAAAAAGGAGAGCATGCAGTATTTTATCCAGGAAGAACCCGAATGTGAATAGATAAGATGCCGCAACCGGCAATAAAAGCAAACTATTATAATATACGAGGGGGAAAGAGTCTGTTGATCACAGCCTGGCCTCAATCAGCTGCCGCCTATGCTGAGGCTGTTAAACTCATGCCCGGGGGGGTGAACAGCCCGGTACGAGCCTTTAAGGCCGTAGGCCTGACACCGCCCTTTATCCAGCGGGGTGAAGGGGCCTACCTTTACGATATTGACGGCAACCAGTATCTTGATTATGTCGCCTCCTGGGGACCGCTGATCCTGGGTCACCGCCACCCGGCGGTGATAGCGGCCCTGGAAAACACCCTGCATACCATGGGAACCAGCTTCGGCGCCCCGACGGAACTGGAAAGTGAGCTGGCGCAGGAGATTATTACCGCCGTTCCTTCCATCGAAATGGTACGCCTGGTCAATTCCGGCACGGAAGCTGCCATGAGCGCCGTCCGCCTGGCACGGGGTTATATCGGCCGGGAGAAAGTGGTTAAATTCGCCGGGTGTTACCATGGCCATGCCGATTACTTCTTAATCCAGGCCGGTTCCGGCGCCCTGACCTTCGGTGTTCCCGACAGCCCCGGTATCCCGCAAGCCGTCGCCGCCGGCACCATAGTCGTTCCCTATAATAACCTTAAGGCCGTGGAAGCCGTTTTTCAAACCTCCGGCCCCGAGATCGCTGCGGTTATTGTGGAACCAGTGGCGGGCAATATGGGCTGCATACCGCCGCAGCCGGGGTTCCTGGAGGGATTGCGGGCGCTGACCAAGCACTACGGTACCCTGCTGATTTTTGACGAAGTCATGACCGGTTTCCGGGTCGCCCGCGGCGGCGCCCAGGATCGCTTCGGCATCCGGCCGGACCTGACCTGCCTGGGTAAAATCATCGGCGGCGGCCTGCCGGTGGGCGCCTACGGCGGCCGGCGGGAGATTATGGAGCAGGTGGCCCCGGCAGGACCGATCTATCAGGCCGGCACCCTTTCCGGCAATCCCCTGGCCGTCAGCGCCGGCCTGGCAACGCTGAGGGTCCTGCAACAACCCGGTACCTACGATCACCTGGAGAACCTTGCCGCCCGCCTGGAAATGGGGCTTAAAGAAGCCGCCGGGAAAGCGGAAGTACCTGTTACCTTTAACCGGGTGGGGGCCATGTTTACGGCTTTCTTTAACCCCGGCCCGGTGACTGATTATGCCACCGCCACGGCCAGTGACACGCGGGCCTTTGCCGCTTACTTCCGGGCGATGCTGCGCCAGGGCATTTACCTGGCGCCGTCCCAGTTTGAGGCTGCCTTCATGTCCCTGGCCCATACGGAAGCCGATATTGACCGGACCGTGGCCGCGGCCCGGGAGGCCTTTCAGAAGATTGCCGCCTGATATAAGGACGACGACTTTACCGGCAACCACCCTGACCCGTCATCGCCGAAACCAAACTTTACCATCCATTTTTTCACTTTGTGTAGATGCCCGGACTTAAGGGCCAATTGTGCCAGGACCCGCCATCCCGTAAATCCCGGACAAAGTTTCTCAAAAAAATGCTGGTAACCATGTATAAGATTAACCGGTAAGGTTATAATAGGAATACACACTCACTTCTTCAAAGACCTCCTTGAGCCGGCAGGGCCTTGAGCATTAATACTCAGGGCCCTGTCGGTTTTTTACGTCTGGACGGGCTATAACTCATTTCCTTCCCGTTCGTTGTTGGCGGGAGATGGCGTTCGCGGCGATGCCGGAGTTTCTGTAAGTTACAACCCATTTCCTTCCCGTTCGTTGTTGGTGGTGTATCGCCATGAATGGCTCTTTTTGTTTTCCTGGGAGCTTCAGCCCCGGCTGGCATCCCTGCAGCGGGGTGGAGGCATCGTGATCATAACGGCCGGATAGCGACGCGGTGATCATAAAAGGTGCTGCCGCCCCCCAGGTCGGCCAACTCGTCACCGACGACGCTATTGATGTTGCCGCCGCCGGGAGAGTGCTGGCGCCACCAGACGCCGGGGGCGACGGCAATCCCCGCCGGTACATCCTTACTCATTTTTACCCTGAGAAGGCAGCAGCCGCGCTGGTTATAGACTGCAGCCAGAGCGCCCTCTACCAGGCCCTTTTGCTGGCAGTCCTCCGGGTTTAAGAGCATATGGGGACCCCCTTCCCGATCCCGCAAGTCAGCCACCTGGCCGAAGTTGGAGTTGAGGGCAAAATGGGCCGGGGCGGGGAGAAGGTAGAAGGGATACCGTTCCGCCAGGCCGGCATCATCCTTTGCCTCGCAGCCAGGGAGTCCGGCCGCAGCGGCTGTGAGTTCTATTTTTCCCGTTGAAGTGGCAAATCCCGGTGCCGGTTTTAATTTCACCGGGCGGCCGGCAGCCAGGGCTTCCCGTCCCGCCTGCTCCAGGGGTATTTCCCTGATTAAAAGGTCCACCATCTCCGCCTCGGAGCGCCGGAAGATATCTTCGCTGAACCCCAGGGTTTGAGCCAGGAGGCAGAAAGTCTGCCAGTTGCTTTTTGCCTCGCCCGCGGGCGGCAGGATGGCCGGGCTGCGCTGCAGGTAATACTGGCCGTAACTGCGGTAGAGATCATCCTGTTCTAGCGAAAAGGTGGCCGGCAGGATGAGGTCAGCGTAGAGGGCCGTATCCGTCAGGAAGCGTTCGTGGACCATGGTAAAGAGATCCTCCCGCCTTAAGCCCGCCAGGACGCGGTTCTGGTCGGGAGCTACCGTGGCCGGATTGCTGTGGTAGACATAAAGGCCCATCACCGGTGGGGCCAGGGCCTCCGTTAAGGCCCGGCCCAGCTGGACCATCTTGATGGCCCGCACCGGTCGCTGCCGCAGGTCCGGCCGGGTCAGCACATCCAGTTTTACCGCGCTGCCGCTGCCGGAGTTTTGCAAAGCCCCGCCGCCGTGTTTACCGTAAGCCCCCACCAGGGCCGGCAGGGAGGCAATAAGCCGGGCAGCCATGCCACCCTGGCGATGGCGGGAAAAGCCGTGGCCGATGCGGATAAAGGGTGCCCGGGCGCAACTGTAGGCCCGTGCCAGGGCAATTATTGTTGCAGCCGGTACACCGGTCAGGGCGGCTGCCCTGGCCGGGGAATAAGCGGGGAGTACCTGCGTGCAAAGCTCTTCATAGCCGCCAACGTGGGCGGCGATAAAACCCCGATCGACCAGATCTCCCGCAGCCAGCACCTGCATCATACCCAGGGCCAGGGCGGCATCGCTGCCCGGGCGCACCAGGATAACTTCATCGGCAATGGCCGCCGTCCGGGTGCGGTAGGCATCGATAACAATCAACCTGGCACCCCGCTGCCGCGCCTGCTGGACCAGGGAGAGGAAATGGATACTGGTCGAGGCCGGGTTCATACCCCAGATGATTACCAGATCTGCATCAACCACCGTCTCCGGATCCGTACCCCAGGTCTGGCCCAAAACCTGCTGCCAGCCGGCCTCGGCGGCCGGAGAGCAGATGGTCCGCAGAAGCTCGGCAGCCCCCAGGCGGTGGAAAAAGGCATGGCCGGCATTGCGCTGCAGCAGCCCCATAACACCGGCGTAAGAGTAAGGGAGGATAGCTGCGGGGCCATAATGGTCAATTATCTCCTGCCAGCGACCGGCAATGGTCTGCAGGGCTTCCGCCCAGGAAATAGGCGTAAAAAGGCCGCTGCCTTTGGGGCCGCTCCGCTTTAAGGGTGTCAGTATTCGTTCCCGGGAGTAGAGCAATTCCGGATAGTGCCGCATCTTGGCGCAGATAAACCCCCTGGTGTAGGGGTGCTCCGGGTCACCGCTCACCTTCGTTACCCGGCCGCGGTTGATTTCTACGCGCAGGCCGCAGGTATCGGGGCAATCCAGGGGGCAAACGGCACGATAACTGGCCATAATAACCCCTCCCTTCATAATTCCTATCGCTGGTGCTGGTGCTGGTGCTGGTGCCGCGCCAGCTGCCCTTGAGTCACCTCTATAATCATCTTTTACTTGTCGCCGTCGCTCCGTTGACCCTGAAGCAAAAAGATTGAGTCACCTCTATGATCATCTTTTACTTTCAACCAGCACCGCCGGGGCGTCGGTCTCGCGCTTGAGTCACCTCCATGATCATCTTTTACTGGTAGCGCCGCATAGCATGGATGTTTCTCACGCTAACCTCCATGTCGCCGCCTGCTGCCGGCGACACAAATAGGAATGAAAATTTATTTCTCACGCTAACCTCCACCCCTTCGTCGTCTTCTGGTGGTGAGAGCCCCTTCTTAAAGCCCGAAATCAGGCTAAATTTAGCAAAATGATCGTCTTTTACGCTCCCGCGTAGGGATTGATATATCTATAACCAGTGCTGGGACAGTACCATAGCTGCCATCCCCGTCAAAATCGTCAGGGCCATGCTGCGGGTCTTCAGGGCCACCACCCCTGCAGGTATAGCTGCCAGCAGGTAGGGATTGCCGCTTAACACCAGCCGCCCCTCGGGCAGCAGCAGTCCCGGCGCCAGCAGGGCGGCCAGGACGGCCGCCGGGACAAACTGCAGCCAGCGTAAGAATACTCCTGGCAGCTGTACCCGGCTTAATATCACCAGGGGCAGCAGCCGCGGCAGATAGGTCACCAGGGCCGTGCCCAGGATAATAATCAGGATTTGCTGATCCAAGGTTCCAGGATCACCCCCAGGGTGGCAGCAAACACCGTTGCCAGGATAATATTCCAGCTTCCCGGCCACAGGATGGCAATAACTACCGAGAATAAAGCCGCCAGCGCAGCAACTACGATGGTCTTCCTATCTTTTAACTGCATAACCAGCAGGATGATAAACATCGCCGGCAAGGCAAAATTGAAGCCAAAACGCGCCGGGTCCCCCATCAGGTTGCCAGCCACACCACCGAGAAAAGAGGCCAGCACCCAGGAGAAATGGGCCGTCAGGTTGAGCCCGAAGTGATAAGGGAGCCTGGCTTCATTTTTACCGTAATGGTTGATGGCCACGGCAAAGCTTTCATCGGTGATTTCCGCCGCCAGCAGGGCCAGGGCACCGGGATGGAAACGCCTTAAATGGGGCACCAGGGAGGCACTGAAAAGCAGGTGGCGTAAGTTTACCAGAAAAACGGTAAAAACAATGGCCGCCGTTGCCACACTGCTACCAAACATACTGACGGCAATAAACTGGCCCGAGCCGGCATAAAGGAGTACCGACATCAGTACCGTTTCCAGCAGGTTAAAGCCCGCTTCCCGGGCCAGGACACCATAGGCAAAGCCGAGGGGTAAATAGCCGAGGACAATGGGCAGAGCCGCTCGGATACCCTGCCCTGCAAAGTGAATAACAGTCTCCAGGTTACTAGCATCGCCACGCATAGCTTCGGGTTGCATCCACCGCTCTCCTCTCCGCCATGATTCTATAACACTTCCCCTCCAGGCGCAATAAGAAAAGGCAACTGCTCAGGCCACCACTATTCTGCAAGCCCGCCCCGGTGCATCCTGACACCAGTATCACTAATCCGGCCAGCCGTCGCAGGGGCTTTCCGGGCTATTGTTACCGGGCTGGCCGCCAGCAGGCTGAACAGACGCCCATGCCGCTTGCGAGCGAGCGGCACCAGCAGAAGGATGNNCAGGAACTGGCGTAGCCAGTTCCAACGACCCTCTTGCTTCCTGCCTCTTGCTTCCAGCCTCTTGCCTCCTGCCTCTATTTTGAGTAAAAAGCAGGATTTTGCATTAACAGGGCGAATTTTTTAATTAGCAGCAAGGAGGTGCTTCCATGGCCTCAGGTCCGATATTCGCCCTGGACGTAGGCACCCGTAAAGTGGCCGGCCTGGTACTGGCCCCGGGACCAAAGGGTTACCAGATCCGGGCGGCAGTAATAGTTGAACACCAGCAACGGGCTATGCTCGACGGCCAGATTCACGATATTCCTCAGGTTGCCCTGGCCATCCAGACCGTTAAAGAGAAGCTGGAAAAAAAGCTACATACCACCCTCCAGGAAGCGGCAGTGGCGGCGGCCGGCCGGGCTTTAAAAACTGAAAAGGCTGCCGTTGAGGAAGAAATATCCCCTACCGCGGAGATTGGCAAGCAAGACGTTCTGGCCCTGGAGGCAGCGGCGGTCCAGGAAGCCGAAAAACGTCTCCTGGAAGCCGGGGTGGGTCAGGCAGCCTACCACTGTGTTGGTTATAGCGTCGTCGGTTACAGCCTCGATGACCATCCCATCGGCAACCTGGTGGGCCAGCGGGGTCACCATATGGCCGCTACCGTTATTGCTACCTTCCTGCCACGGGTGGTGGTTGATTCCCTGGTCGCTTCGCTGCAACGGGCGGGGCTTACCCTGGCGTCCCTGACCCTGGAACCGATTGCCGCCAGTGCCGTGGCTGTCCCGGCGGCGATGCGCGGCTTGAACCTTGCCCTGGTAGATATCGGTGCCGGCACTTCGGATATAGCCATCACCGGCCAGGGAACCATTACCGGCTATGCCATGGTTCCTGCCGCCGGCGATGAAATCACCGAAGCGCTGGCCACAGCCCTCCTTTTGGACTTTAATACTGCCGAAGCTGTCAAACGCCAGCTAAAAGAGAATACCAGTGTAACTTTTGCTGATATAGTCGGACAAAGACATACGCTAGCGGTAGCAGAGGTTGTCGCGGCGATTCAACCAGCGGTAACCGAGCTGGCGCGGCAGATTGCCACCCAGATTATTCTCCTCAACGGCCACGCCCCCCAGGCTGTCCTGCTGGTGGGAGGCGGCAGCCTGACGCCCGGCCTCCCCGAAGCCCTGGCCGGCCAGCTGGAGATAGCGCCGGAAAGGGTGGCTGTCCGCGGCCGTGAGGTATTAAACGGCATTAACGGGGCGAAAAATTTGCAGGGTCCCCAGGCCATCACCCCAATAGGTATCGCCATCACCGCCTTGAAACAAGAGGGTCTCGGCCTGGCGCGGGTAATCGTCAACGGCCGGCCGGTACATTTTTTAGCCGGACAGCAGATGACCGCAACCCAGGTTTTACTCGCCGCCAGCATCCCGGCACGCTTGCTCTACGGAAGGCCGGGTAAAGGTCTCGGGGTAGAGGTCAACGGCCGCCTGGTTTTCCTGCGCGGCCAGCCCGGGCAACCGGGAAGTATCCTGCTCAACGATGCCCCCGCCACCCTCGATACTCCGGTCCGTCCCGGGGATGTCATCGCGATAATCCCGGGCCGGGATGGCGCCGACGCCTGCGGCACCGTTAAGGACCTGGTACCGGAGCTCACTGCGAAAACGATTACTTTTAACGGCCGCCAAATAACCCTGGA
>DFYS01000065.1:0-314 GCA_002383405.1 Moorella sp. UBA4076 | reverse complement strand
GAATCTCCGGCAGGCACGGTCCTGTTAAACGGCCAGCCGGTACGGCCCGAGGCCCCCGTCCAGGACGGCGACAGCCTGGTTACCGGTGAGGCAGCGGCCGGCCGCCGGGTGTCGATTATCCTCAACGGCCGGCCGGCCACCCTCCGCGTCCAGGCTGCTGATGTGTTATTCGCCGATGTGTTTAACTACCTGGATTTCCCCTCCACTCCACCGCCGGGCCGCAAGAAGCTGGTCATGGAGGTTAACGGTCATCCGGCCGAATTCACCACCCCCCTGGCCGAAGGCGACCAGGTTGCTTTGCGCTGGGAGCAGTA
>DFYS01000002.1 GCA_002383405.1 Moorella sp. UBA4076 | reverse complement strand
GAGAGGGGAATGGCGGATGAAGCTGAAAACGCGACCGCGGGTTCATTTGGCAGCGTTATTTTTGGCGGTATTTATCTTTTGCTACCTGTTGTTTAACTCTGCCGCCGCCGGGGCGGCCGCACCGCGATGGGATGGCCATACTGGCCGTGACGCCGGTGCGGGGGCCGCAGCGTGGCAGGAGGAACGATTGGCGGCTGCCCTGGAGAGCGGAGATGTTCCCGCGAGGGCTATTGGCGCTGAGAAGCCTGGGGCCGGGGACTCTCCAGCACCAGAGACCGGGAACGTTTCCTCGGAGGCCATCAGGTGGCAGGAGGGCCAGGTAGCGGCTGCCCGCGGGTGGCCCCTGCTGGACGAGGTGCGCTCGCTGGTCGAGAAGAACTACACCGGCGCCGCAGCGCCGGAGCTGCTGGAGGAAGGGGCGGCGCGGGGCCTGGTGGAGGCCCTGGGGGACCCCTACAGCGAATACATAGCGCCGGCGGAGGTGCCGGCTTTTGCCGCTTCCCTGGAGGATGAGTATACCGGTGTGGGTATTATCCTGCAGGCTGTCGACAGCCGGGTGGTCATCAGCGGGGTTATACCCGGGTCCCCGGCAGCCCGCCTGGGGGTTAAAGCCGGGGTGGTGGTGGAAGAGATTGACGAGCGGGCGGTCAAGGACATGTCGCTGGATGCGGTGGCCGCGTTGCTGCGCGGCGAGGCCGGCTCTTATGTCGAGCTTATAGTTTCTCTCCCCGGCAGTGGCAGCCGCCGCAGCTATTACCTGCGCCGGGAGGTAATCCGGCCGCCGGTGGTGAGCAGCCGGATGCTGGCCGGCGCGGTGGGTTACCTCTATGTGCATTCCTTTCCTTCCTGGGCGGCGGCGGAGGTGGCTGACGCCCTGGCCGGGCTGGAGGCCGGCGGTGCCGCAGGCCTGGTGCTGGATCTTCGCGGCAATCCCGGCGGCTTCCTGGAAGCGGCCGGGGAGGTTGCGTCCCTGTTCCTCCTGAAGGATAAACTTATAGTACGGATGGTGGGCCGTGACCGTAAGGAGCAGGTCCTCCGTTCCCGCGGTCCGGGCCAGGATCTGCCGGTTGTTGTCCTGGTGGACCGGGGCACGGCCAGCGCAGCGGAGATCCTGGCCGGCGCCCTGCAGGCCAACGGCGCCGCCCTGGTCCTGGGCACGCCTACCTACGGCAAAGGGGTGCTGCAAACAATCTATCCTTTAAAGAACGGTGGCGTCCTCAAGCTGACCACGGCCCACTACTTCACCCCCGATGGTCAGGCCATCGAGGGCGAAGGGTTGCAGCCGGATGTGGTGGTGGAGGAAGGCCGCGAGCAGCTGGACCGCGCGGTGGAGATTTTGCGGGCGCAAATTGCCCTGCCCGTCGCGGCCAGGAACCAGGCGGGGTTGTAGATTATGGCTTCGACCAGATCGGCTCCTGGCTCACTTTGCAAATAAGCTAGCAAGGCATAACTGTCAAAAACATATTTCTTCATGTTCTACATCTTCTTTTCTGTTGGCCAGAAGGGTTTCTACCAGTGGGTAACCCTGAAGCAGTCCTTTGCCTGCGGCAACGGGATCCTGAGGGACCGGGGTAAGGGATAGGCTGCCATCGTTTTCAGTAAAAACGATNNGTTGCTCCGGGGTTGATATTGTAGCGCCGGCGCAGTTCGCTGGGTATAACTACCCAGCCTTTACGAGATACACGGGCAACATAGGGCATACAAATCACCACCATATTATACTATTTGTTAGAGTTTAACCCTGAGCATATATAGCTGTCAAGACTAGCATAAAAGGGGGAACTACCTATGCCGGCGAGCCTGCCATCGGTCCGCGAGCGCGCTCGCGTGCTCCTGCAGGGGATTTGCCATGTCTGCAACGTGTGTGACGGCCGCCGCTGTCCTACCGGCGTACCGGGGATGGGCGGCACCGGCACCGGGGCGTCCTTTCGCAATAACCTTAGCGCCCTGGCGGCCTGGCAGGTCAACCTGCGCGTCCTGCATGACCGCAAGGATCAGGACCTGAGCCGGAAGCTCTTTGACCAGAAGCTGACCTTCCCTATCCTGGGGGCGGCTGTAGCCGGGGCGCGGGTTAATTTCCAGGGCCGCCTGGGGGAAGAAGAGCTGGCACGGGCCTTTGTCCTGGGGGCGGCCGAGGCCGGCAGCCTCTCCTTTACCGGGGACGGCCCCATCCCGGAACTGATGGACGCCGGCCTTGCTGCCATCAAGGCCGCCGGCGGGCGGGGTATTCCGGTCATCAAACCGCGGGAGGATGGGGAAATAGTGAACCTCATCCGCCGTGCCGAGGACGCTGGGGCGCCGGCGGTGGCTATCGACGTCGACGCCGCTGGGCTGGTCAATATGGTCCGCGCCGGCCAGCTGGTGGAGCCGAAGACAGTGGAACAGGTTGCCGGCCTGGCGGCGGCGACCAACCTGCCCTTGATTCTCAAGGGCATTATGACGGTGGCTGACGCCGAAGCAGCTGTGGCCGGCGGGGCGGCGGCCATCGTCGTCTCTAACCACGGCGGCCGCGCTCTGGATCATACCCCGGGCACGGCGGCGGTGCTGCCGGAGATCGCCGCGGCGGTGGGGGATAAAATAACCGTTCTGGCCGACGGCGGCGTGCGTTCCGGAGTAGACGTGCTGAAGATGCTCGCCCTGGGCGCCCGCGCGGTGCTGGTGGGCCGGCCTCTGGCCATTGCCGCCGTTGGCGGCGGCATTGCCGGCGTGCGACACCAGCTGGAGGTCCTGGCCGACGATCTGGCGGTGGCTATGCGCCTTACCGGCTGCGGCGACCTGGGGGATATCGGGCCGGGGGTTTTGCGGCAGGTTTGGCAAAATAATTACCCTGGCAGAGATAAAAATTTCGTGCTATAATGTCGATGTATTGCTCGGAGGGAGGTTATTCAAAATGTGTCAATGTAGCGATAATGCTACAAACATTAAGGAAGCAGTACATGAAAAGGACCAGGCGCAGGCCCTGGCGGAGGCCATGGACCGCTACGCCGGGACGAAAGGATCCCTCATCCCGCTCCTCCAGGAGGCGCAGGAGATCTACGGCTACCTGCCGGGGGAAGTCATGGGGGCGATTGCCGCTCGGTTGCAGATCCCGTTCAGCCGGGTTTACGGGGTGGCTACCTTTTACACCCAGTTTCACCTGCAGCCGCGCGGCCGCAACATTATCCGCGTTTGCCAGGGGACGGCCTGTCATGTCCGTGGTGCCGCTCGCATCCTGGAGGCGCTGACTGCCTACCTGGGGGTGGGTAAAAACGAGACCACCCCGGATGGCTGTTTTACCCTGGAGACGGTGGCCTGCCTGGGTTCCTGCGGCCTGGCCCCGGTGATGGTGGTTAACGAAGAAACTTACGGCCGCCTGACACCGGAGAAGATCCCAGCCATCCTGGCGGCATACCGGGAAAACGGACAGATGGCCGCCGGGCTATAGCCAGCTGTAGTGGGGTGCGGATTGACGCCCGATGGCGATTTTGCCGGCCAGGCCATCCATGCAAGCCTAAAAAGTAGCGGGGTGCGGAATAACGCCTGACGGCCGGCCGATGGATGGCTTTCTCGATCAGCCGGGCTATGTATGGTCATGGATAGCGAGCCCGTCCCGGTTCCTGACCAGGGGCCCGGGAGCAAAGACAGGCTATAGTCGGTGAAAGCGCGGGACCGTATCGGCCTCTGACCGGGACCTGTCGCCGGCGTTTTAGCGGTAGGATCAGTGTGGGAGCGCCGCCTGGCGGCAGGGCTTGCTCTTTTATAATCTTAGTGCGAGAGGTGAAACCAAATTGCAGGATTGGCAGGAATGGAAGCAAGAGATGCGGTCGCAGCAGGAGCGTCCTGCGGACAGGCCGGCTATCACGGTGGGCATGAGTACCTGCGGTCAGGCGGCCGGAGGAGCGAAGGTCATGGCGGCGCTGGCCGAGGCGGCGGCGCGGCTGGACCTGCAGGTGGATATCAGCGCGACGAGCTGTATCGGCATGTGCTACGCCGAGCCCATCGTGGAGATAGCCCTGCCGGGCAAGCCGCGGGTTTTTTACGGCGACATGACGCCGGAGCGGGTGAGCCGGCTGCTGGAAAGCCATGTCGGCCAGGGAGAACCGGTACGGGAATGGGCGCTCATCCAGCTGACTGACATGGCGCCTCCCTATGAGGGCATCCCGGCCATGGCGGCCACCAGCTATTACGGCCGCCAGGTGCGGGTGGTGACCTCCCGCCTGGGCCTGACTGACCCGGAAAGCCTGGCGGCGTATGTCGCCAGCGGGGGTTATGCAGCCCTGGAGAAGGTGCTGCAGCAGATGACCCCGGAGCAGGTCATTGAGGAGATCAAGACCTCGGGCCTGCGCGGCCGCGGCGGCGCCGGTTTCCCCACCGGTATGAAATGGGGCTTTACCCGCAGCGCGTCCGGGGATAAGAAATATGTAGTTTGCAACGCCGACGAGGGTGATCCTGGCGCTTTTATGGACCGCAGCGTCCTCGAGGGTGACCCCTTTGCTGTTATCGAAGGGATGACCATCGCCGCCTACGCCATCGGCGCCGATGAGGGCTATATTTACTGCCGCGCCGAATACCCCCTGGCCATTAAACGCCTGAAGATGGCCATCGCCGCGGCGGCGGAAAAGAGCCTTTTGGGCCGCGCTATCCTGGGAACGGGCTTTAATTTTGAGCTGCATATCAAAGCCGGCGCCGGCGCCTTCGTCTGCGGCGAGGAGACGGCTTTGCTTGCCTCTATCGAGGGCCGCCGCGGGATGCCGCGGGTGCGGCCGCCCTTCCCGGCGCAGCAGGGGCTGTGGGGTAAGCCTACCAATATCAATAACGTCGAGACATACGCCAACGTCCCTTTTATTATTAGAAACGGCGGTCGCTGGTTCGCATCCATGGGCACGGAAAAGAGTAAAGGGACCAAGGTCTTCTGCCTGACGGGTAAAGTTAAAAAAACCGGGCTGATTGAGGTGCCCATGGGTATTACCCTGCGGGAGATTATTTTTGACATTGCCGGTGGCATCCAGGACGACAAAGAGTTTAAAGCGGTACAGATCGGCGGGCCGTCCGGAGGCTGCTTGCCGGCTGACAAGCTCGATTTACCGGTGGATTATGACTCGCTTACCCGCGCCGGGGCGATCATGGGTTCCGGCGGCATGGTGGTCATGGACGAGAACACCTGCATGGTGGATGTAGCCCGCTTTTTCCTGAATTTTACCCAGGTGGAATCCTGCGGCAAGTGCACCCCCTGCCGGGAAGGGACCAAAAGGATGCTGGAGATCCTGACCCGCATCTGTGAGGGGGAGGGCCGCATGGAGGACCTGGACACCCTGGAACGCCTGGCGCATGTGGTCAAGAATACCGCCCTTTGCGGTCTCGGCCAGACCTGCCCCAACCCGGTCCTGGCCACCCTGCAGTACTTCCGCCACGAGTACGAGGCGCATATCAAGGATCGACGCTGCCCGGCCCACGTCTGCCAGGCGCTGCTGGTCTATACCATTGATCCGGAGAAATGCACCGGCTGCGGTGCCTGCGCCCGTGTCTGCCCGTCCGGGGCCATTAGCGGCGCGAAAAAAGAGCCGCACCGCATCGACCCGGCGCTGTGCATCAAGTGCGGCAGTTGCATGGAGAAGTGTAAGTTTGGGGCTATAGCTAGATTATAAGTAACTGCTCAGCCTGCCTGGCGGTCAGCCTGATAGCAATAGCCCGGAAACCTGTATATGGCTGAACGGGTTTGAGATCCTGACGGCAGGCAGCGCTAATGCTGCTTAGAGAAGGGAGCCTGAGCAGTTACTATCTTTTTATATTATCAAGGGGGTTAGAATTATGGGGCTGCGTTTTTTCAAAAAGAAAGGCCGGCCGGCACAACCGGCGGCCGCGGGGACGGTCCAACCGGGCCGGCCGCAGCAAACCAGGGGCGGTTTTTTCAGCCGCCTGTCCCTGGGAGCCAGATTAACGACCGGATTTATCCTTGTTATCGCTATCTTTGTCGCCGTGGTCGCCTACGTTAATTTTGAACTCCAGCAAGTGGACCGTATTTCCGGGGAAGTGACCCTTAACCATGAGCAAAGCATGCACTTTAATCAGATGACCAACGCTGTGTGGAATGCCTACCGCCGGGCTACCGATTACATAATCAGCGGCTCCCAGACCGATGCCCTGGGTTTTGACGATGCCCTGAAACGTTTTGATGACGCCCGCGCGCAACTGCAGGAACAGCAGCTGGACAGCCAGACGGAGAGTTACCTGACCGCCCTGGTCCAGGCCTCCAAGAGTTTTACCGACACCTTCAAAAACAGCATTCTCAACACCAGCGCGGAAGACCGCATGGCGGCCCTGCCCATCTTGAGCTTCCAGATGGGGGCTTCCCTGGATAATATCAATAATATCAGCAACCACATAGCCCAGGGCATAACCGAGAAAAACGCCGCCGCCGAAGCCCAGCTGCTGGCAGCTGTTAAGCGCGTTCAGTTTATCTTGCTGGCCGGTTTGCTTTTGGCCCTGCTGCTTGGCTTGATCATTGCCGCTGTGATTAGCCGCCTGATCGGCAAATCCCTGGGGCAGGTGGCCGCCTACGCCACCCGCGTGGCCGAAGGCGACCTCACCGCCGATCCCTTATACATCCAATCCCGCGATGAGATCGGCAAGCTGGCCGGGGCTTTTAATACCATGGGCGAAAACCTGCGCCAGGTTATCAGCCAGGTGCGGGATATGACCGGCCAGGTAGCCGGCGCCAGCCAGGACCTGGCGCGTATGTCCCAGGAACTGGGGGATGCCGCCCGCCAGGTGGCGGCCACCACCCAGGAAATGGCCAAAGGGGCGGAAGACCAGGCGCAGCAGGTCAGCGAAACAGCAGCGGCGACCGATAACCAGGTGACAAGGGTGGAAGAAGTCCACCGCAATACGGAAGATATGGCGGCTGCTTCGGACCAGGCGGCGGCCAAAGCCGGCGAAGGCGCTCTGGCCGTAGCCGAGGCTACGCGGCAGATGGAGGCCATCTCCCGGCGGATGGATAGTCTGGCCGGGGCAGTGGGCGAGCTGGGCAACCGTTCCCAGCAAATCGGCCAGATTGTGGGGGTAATCTCCGGCATTGCCGAACAGACCAATTTGCTGGCCTTGAACGCGGCCATTGAAGCAGCCCGCGCCGGGGAACAGGGCCGCGGTTTTGCCGTGGTAGCCGAGGAGGTCCGCAAACTGGCCGAGCAATCGGCGGCAGCCACCAAGCAGATTGTCACCCTGGTGCAGGAGATCCAGCGGGAAACCGAGCGCGCGGTAAGCAGCATGGCGGAAGGTTCCCAGGATGTCCACCAGGGTACCGAAGTAGTGGCGCGGACGGGCAAAGCCTTTGCCGTCATCGAGGAATCCATCCAGACCCTGGTAGCCAAGATCAAGAATGTCGCCGCCAGGGCGGATGAGATGTATACCGGCTCCCGCCAGGTGAAGGATAGCATCGAAAACATTGCCGCCGGCATTGAAGAAGCGGCAGCCAGCACCGAGCAGGTTTCGGCCTCCACCGAAGAGCAGACGGCGGCCGTCGACCAGATCAGCCAGGCGGCCGGCCAGCTGGCTGCCGCCGCCGGCAAACTGGAGCAGGCAGTGGCTCGCTTTAAACTGTAACAGCCATGCAGGGTTGTTGAGAGGTCAGACCCTCTGTCACCAGGGCTGCACACCAAGCATATCCCTTTTTGCCAGTGCTACGCCGGCGGAATGGGCATCTACCTGAAGGCATTGCTTCCTTCCCGGCAGTATCCTGCCTGGAGACTGGCAAGAAAAGGACACCGGGTTGCCGTTCAGCCTCCGGCCACCCGGGAGGAGACGGTAGACCTGGCCAGCATCACCCGGCGGTTGATGCTAAGCTTCTCACACGGCGGCTCGGACGGCGGAATACAGGAGGGCTGCCAAGAAAACAGCACCACTGGTTGCGCTACGCTTCTAAATGCTGGCTTCCTGCTGCCGGCTGCTGTTTTAAGCGCGGGCCTGGAAGGTTTCACACTCGGTGTCGCGGTCGTTGTGGGCGCTGGAGTTATTTGGAACTCCCTGTACAGCTACGGATATACTATCCGCATTGCAGCCGCCGTCCTGCCAGTAGATGCAGTTGGCCACCCGGCATTTGACTTTTGGTGACATATCCTTCTTCCCTTCATGAATCCGTTTTGCGGGCCAGGAACGGCCTGGACGCCAATTTGACGTGGGAATGACCTGGGCCCGGTAGGATTAGCATGATCTCCGGCGGGCCAAAATATACCTGCATTTAGAAGACACCTATGTCCTCCGGCGCTCGACTGGCAGGATGAAAAAGGCAGTAACTCAGATAACAGTTGAATGCTGAGTTCCGACGCCCCGTTTACTTCCTGCTTCTATAAAAAGAGGATTCCAGCTCCCGATGCAGAATTTACCTGTAAGGCAAGAGAAGGGTGGGATAGCCATGGCAACAACAGCAACGGCGACGGCAACAGCAGCGGAGATTCAGCTGGTGGTCTTCCAGCTGGAGGAAGAGACCTACGGCGTTGAAATTAACCATGTTCAGGAAATTATCCGCATGCAGAGCATTACCCAGATTCCCCGGACGCCGGCCTTTATCGAAGGCGTCATTAACCTGCGCGGCCGCATTATCCCGGTGATCGACCTGCATAAGCGCTTTAACCTGAGCCGGCTCGAAATTACCAATAACACCCGCATCATGGTCGTGGAGCTGGGTCAGGTGACGGTGGGCATGATCGTCGATTCTGTATCCGAGGTCCTGCGCCTGCCGGTCACCAGTATCGAACCGCCGCCGCCCATAATCAC
This sequence comes from Moorella sp. UBA4076, assembly GCA_002383405.1. Lineage (GTDB taxonomy): Bacteria > Bacillota > DSM-521 > Neomoorellales > Neomoorellaceae > Neomoorella. The sequence continues at coordinate 13,029 of DFYS01000002.1, read as the reverse complement.
GGGTATTGATGTTGCTTATTTGCAGGGCGTGGGCAAGTGGAACGACCGGCTGATCATTCTCCTGAACCTGGACCGGGTGCTGCGGGAGAGTGAGCAGCGCCAGCTGCAGCAAGAAATAGCGGCCGGGGTGGAGAAACAATGAGCGAGCTGGATATGTCCCAGTACCTGGGCGTTTTCCTCGATGAAGCCGAGGAGCAGCTGCAGCAGCTGGATGAAACCATCGTCCGGCTGGAGCAGACCCCGGACGATTTAGACCTGCTGAACACCATCTTTCGCGCCGCCCATACCCTGAAGGGCTCGTCGGCCTCCATGGGTTTCAACAACATGGCCACTCTCACCCACCGGATGGAGAGCGTCCTGGACCTGCTGCGCCAGGGGAAACTGGCTTTATCGCGGGAGATTATCGACGTCCTCCTGGCCGGTCTGGACGAGCTGCGCCTTTTGAGGGACAGTATTGCTGCCGGCAGCGGTGATGAAGGCGAAATTGGGGGGACGGTCGCCCGCCTGGAAGCCATCCTCAACGGGCAGCCGCTGGCTCCAGCTGGAGCGAAGGGCGATGGGAGCCCTGCCGCCGGCGCCGGTGCTATAGGTACTACCGCTACTGCCGGCACTGCAGGCACAGCCGCTGCCGCCGGTGCTTCAGGAACAGCCGGTTCAGCCGCCGCTACAGGTACTGCCAGTATTGCCGGTGTTGCCGGTGTTGCCGGTGTTGCCGGTGTTGCCGGTGCCCCGGGTACAGCCACTCCAGCCAGTACAGCCGCCACCCCAGGTACAGCCCGGGCTGCCGCTGCGGCCGGCACTACCGGTGCAGCAGGCCCCGTTGGGACGCCGGGTACGACGCTTGTCCTGGATGATATCGAACAGAACGTCATCAGAGCGGCGCGGGTCAAGGGCTACCACGGTTACGAGATCCGGGTACAGCTCGAAGACGGCTGCCAGATGAAATCAGCGCGCGCCTACCTGGTTTTCAACAACCTCAAAGACGCCGGTGAAATCATCAAAAGCGTGCCTCATACCCAGGAGCTGGAGGCCGAGAAATTCGGCGATACCTTTACCCTGGCCTTTGTCAGCCGGGAAGACGCTGATACCCTGGCCAATATCGTCAAGTCCATTTCGGAAATCAAAGCAGTAACAGTGCGGCCGCTGGTCCTGGAAGAAGACCGGGCTGCGGCAGCAGCGGGTCCCGGCAGGGAGCAGGACAGCAGCGGCGCGGCTGTCCGCACTGCCGGTTTGACCGGTGAGCACCACATCAACCAGACGGTACGGGTGGATGTGCAGCGGCTGGAAAACCTCATGAACCTGGTGGGCGAGCTGGTCATCGACCGTACCCGGCTGGCCGAGGTGGGCAACGGCCTCAAAAACCGCCTCGGGAACGAGGAGCTGCTGGAAACCCTGGAGGAAGTGTCCTTACATATCGGCCGCATTACCTCCGACCTCCAGGAAGAGATCATGAAGGCGCGCATGTTCCCCGTTGACCAGATTTTCAACCGTTTTCCACGCATGGTCCGCGACCTTGCCCGCAAAGCCGGCAAAGAGATCGACTTTATCGTCGAAGGCCGGGAGACGGAATTGGACCGGACGGTTATCGAAGAGATCGGCGATCCCCTGATTCACCTGCTGCGTAATGCCATTGATCACGGTATTGAAGAGCCGGAGCAAAGACTTAGAGCTGGCAAAACCCGTCATGGTACGGTACGCCTGCGCGCCTTTCACCAGGAGAACCAGATCGTCATCACCGTCGAAGACGACGGCGCCGGCATGGAGCCGGAGAAGATCAAAGCGCGGGCGGTGGATAAAGGGCTCATCAGCCGCGAGGTGGCGGCCAGACTGGCACCGCGGGAAGCCCTGGACCTGATCTTCCTGCCGGGCCTTTCCACGTCGGTTCAAGTCACCGATGTTTCCGGCCGCGGCGTAGGCATGGATATCGTCCGCAACCACATTGAAAAGATTAACGGCACCATCGACATCCGTACCACCCCCGGCAAGGGGACCTGTTTTACCATCAAAATGCCCCTCACCCTGGCCATCAACCGTTCCCTGCTGGTGCAGGTGGGCGGGCGCGTTTATGCCTTCCCGCTGGCCAATGTGGTGGAGATTATCGATATCAAGCCGGCGGAGATCCAGCACGTCCACCGCCAGCAGGTGGTCGTCGTCCGCGGCCGGGTATTGCCCCTCATTTATCTGGGCCAGGCCCTGGGGTTGACCCGAGGTGGTCTTGAAGCCGAGAACCTGGCCGTGGTCATCGTCGGCCTGGCGGAAAAACAGGTGGGCTTTATCGTCGACCACCTTATCGGCGAGCAGGAGATCGTCATTAAGTCGCTGGGGAGTTTTATCGGCAAGATCCCCGGCATCGCCGGGGCGACAATCATGGGTGACGGCAGCGTCGCCCTGATCCTGGACGTCCGCAGCCTGGTAGGCAGCCTGGGGGTGGAGGCGAGCCGTGAGCTGGCCAGTTAAGGTCCTGGTCGTCGATGATTCCGCCTTCAGCCGCCGGTTGTTGACGGACATCCTGGAAGCTGACCCGCAGCTCCAGGTTGTCGGCTATGCCCGCAACGGCCGCGAAGCCCTGGAGAAAATAGCCGCCCTGCGGCCGCAGGTGGTTACCCTGGACCTGGAAATGCCGGTCATGGACGGGCTGGCAACGCTTGAAGCGCTCATGGCCAGCCAGCCGGTGGCGGTCATCATGCTCTCCGCCCACACAGCCGCCGGGGCTGAGGTGACCATTAAAGCCCTGGAGCTGGGGGCTGTCGATTTTGTTTTGAAGCCCCTGCGGCCGGGGGAAACAAAAGAGCTGGGCCGCATCCTGCCGGAGAAAATCAAGGCCGCCGCCCGCGCGCCGGTAGCGCGCCTCTGCCAGGGTAAACCCTGCCGGGAAATCCTCCCGGCACCTTTTATTTCTGACCCCCGGGGTCATGCGGGCACGCATACCCCGAGTACTGCAGCGATAGATCAGGCAGCAGCTACTGCTGATACGCGTGCCCCGCGCGGGACAGCGACCGGCCGGACAACAGCAGCTGCTGGAGACACGCGTGCCCCGAGCGCTGCAGCGATAGATCAGGCAGCAGCTACTGCTGATACGCGTGCCCCGCGCGGGACAGCAACCGGCCGGGCGGCTGCGGCGGCTGACGTATCGCCCGGCGATGCCCATCCGGGGCCGGCAAGCCGGCGCCAGGCGGCGGCTCAGGCGGCAACGGCGGCCGCTGAAGCAGCAGGTGACCACGCCGGTTTGCAATCCGCCGCCAGCCGCGCCGGTTTGAAATCCAGGACCGGCATAGCCGCTTCCCCGGGTACCCCGGCCCCGGATTCCCTGCCCCCGGCTGCTGTTCCGGTGCTACCCCGCTTGCCGGCAACTACGCCATCTATCCCGGGTTCTCTGTCCCCGGCTGATATTTTGGCGTCATCCAAATTGCCGGTAACCACTCCCGCAATTCCAGATTACCTGCCACCGACCACCGATTCCCCATCAGGCGCCCACAGCGCCGGGCGACAGCGGCGTAATGATGCCCTTAGCGGCGCGGTCGGTCACGATCAAGAACCACTGTCGTCGGTCTTCGCATGGTTGCCAGCCTCCGACCACCCGTCTTCACCTGCCATTATAGCTATCGGCGCCTCCACCGGGGGGCCTGCCGCCCTGCGCCGTATTCTGACGGCATTGCCCGGCGACCTGCCGGCCGGTATAGTGGTGGTGCAGCATATGCCGCCAGGATTTACCGGCCCCCTGGCGCGGCGCCTCAACGAATTGAGCGCCCTGGAGGTCCGGGAGGCGGCGGCCGGGGATATCGTCCGGCCGGGGGTGGCCCTTATCGCCCCGGCCGGGCAGCAGATGTCTCTGGAGCAGCAGGGCGACCGGGTCCGGGTGCTGCTGACCGGCACGGCACCAATCAGCACCCTTTTTAAACCGTCCGTTGATGTCCTCATGCTCTCCGTGGCGCGGGTATACGGCAGCCGCAGCCTGGGCGTCATCCTGACCGGCATGGGTAACGACGGCGTCCGGGGCTTGCGGGCTATCAAAGACTATGGCGGCCGGGTGCTGGCCCAGGATGAATCCTCCTCGATCGTTTACGGAATGCCGCGGGCGGCAGCGGAGGCCGGAGTAGTGGACCGGACCGTACCCCTGGAACATATGGCTGAAGCCATTATGGCGGCCGCCGGCTACGTACCCGCAGGTGGGTGGAACAGTACTGGTTGCAGCCAGGCATAAAGACAGCCGGCTATGTATTATAGGGCTGCACAGGGTTGCCGGCTCGGGCCCGGGCCTGCAGCGATAAAACAGGGCGAGGGGTAAAAGCGGCTGACTATCTGGGTAAAGGTCCGCCAGGCAAATCCCTTTTGTAGATGAGTAGATTTCCCCGGCATAAAGTTTATCCTGCACCGTTCGATATAAAGTAAAAGAAGAAAAAATCAACCGGGGGTGCAGGGGCATTGAAGATTACCGACCAGCGGCCGGTCGCCTGGAATAAAGCTATCGAAGCCTATCGCCGGCCGGCCGGGGTTAAGGAGAAAGATAAAGCCGACGGCGTGGCGGACAGCGTGCAGCTATCGGCTGATGGCCAGCTGGTCCGGGAGCTGATGGCGACGGCCGCCGGGGATGACCTCCGCGCGGCACGCATCGAAGCCATTCGGGCGCGGGTATTGGCCGGGACTTATAATATACCGCCGGAAGCGGTGGCCGGCGCTATGTTGAAGGAATTATCACCACCGGCGGCGCACGCCACTATTGATCCCCCATCTCGTTTATGATGAGCCATCCGTGGCGGCGCGTTGCCAGCAGCGAAGAGGAGAAGACAAGCGCCGGCAGGCTTTAACCTGAAAGCGGCGCAGCTGTTCAGCACTCAACAATCGAATTTATACGTAAACCGAGCATAACTGGTAAGCTTGTCAGGAATTGATTGAGCCAGGGTTGAGTGCTGGAAAGCCTCCCGCCTCTTACCTCCCACCTCTCACATCTATTTACGGAGGAGTTGGCCTGGTGTCAGGTCTGGCTGAAGTTCTGCAGAGCGAACTGGAGATTGTCCGGCAGCTGCTGGGCGCCTGCCGCCAGGAGCAATCCGCCCTGGCAGCGGGTGATCTGGCCGCCATCCAGCAGGCCACGAAGCTGAAGGGTGACCTGGCGCGCCGCCTGGCCGCCCTGGAGCAGGAGCGGCAGCAGGTACTTTCTCCCGGCGATACCGGGCCTGGACCGGCATACCTGCGCACGCCCCGCGATACCGGACCCGGACCGGCATACCTGCGCACGCCCAACGGCGCGCCTGCTTACGGGCAGGGAGTAGCGGCGAACACCGGCAGGTCCGGCCAGGGGCAGGATTTTGGCGGTGGCAGCGGCGCGGCCATTGCTAATGTTGCTGCCTTTAGCAATAGCCCCGTAATCGATGGCAGTGACTTGACTCCAGAAAACCTGCAGGCGGCTTTAAGACAGGCCGTCCGCGAGCTCCAGGAAGTAAATGAAACCAACCGCTTTCTGGCGCGCCAATCCCTGGCCTATGTGCAAAAAATACTGGCCCTGCTGGCGCCGGCAGGCGTGACGCCGGCGCTGATGGACCGGACAGTATAGGAAAGCACAGGCAGTTCAGCATACCAATTTGTCCACTTAAGGCCCATTTACCGCCCGGTATCTGGTACAGTTGTACGGGCTGCCCGGATAGCAGCGGCGGCAAATAATTCCATATAAAGGGTGAATACAATGCCCGGGACGTTTTTCGGTTTCAACACCGCCCTGCGCGGCATGCAAGGCCAGCAGCGGGGCATGTATACCACTTCCCATAACATTGCCAACGCCAACACCGACGGCTATACCCGCCAGCGGGTGGTCCTGGCCACGATGCCCGCCTATCCCGTCCCCTCCATGAATCACCCTGGCGGCAGCGGCTGGCAGATCGGTACCGGCGTCTTCAGCCAGGAAACCCGCCGCCTGCGTGACCAGTTTCTGGACAGCCAGATCCGCCGCGAAACCGGCTCGCTGGGGCTGTGGGAGCAGAAGCAGGACATTTTAAAGCAGGTAGAAATCGTCTTCAACGAGCCCTCGGACACCGGCTTTAACACCCTTTTGAGCCAGTTCTGGGCCTCCTGGCAGGAACTCGCCAAGTACGCCGAAAGCTCGCCGATCAGGACTACCGTAGTGGAGACATCAGTTGCCCTGGCGGAGGCTTTTAACCACAGCGCCCAGCAGCTGGAAACCATCACTGCTGATATCGAGCAAACAATTGCGTTGAAGGTTACGGAAATAAATTCCCTGGCCCAACAGATTGCCGACTTGAACGGCCAGATCAAAAACATCGTCGCCGCCGGTGACCAGCCCAACGATTTGATGGACCAGCGGGATCTGCTGCTGGATAGGCTGAGCAAGATAATTGACTTTACGGTTGAAGAGAATGTTGTGGATGGCAAGGCGGATGGCAAAATTAATGTTCTGGTGAACGATATCGATATAACGGCAGTGGATAGCGACAAGAAAATAATCAATATCTTCAGCACCGGTAGCACGGACATTTTATTAAACAACTCGGGGGTTACCTTTGCCAGGGGCGAGATCAAGGGCTTGCAGGATGCTCATAAAGATGTCCAGCTATATCTCGATAAACTTGATATTTTAGCCAGGGGTCTGGCGGAAAATATTAATGCTATCCATAGACAGGGCAATGATTTGAATGGGGACCCTGTACATACTGATGAACCCCCCAATATTGATACGTATGAAAACTTTTTTGTGGTTTTAAGTAATCCTCCTGATATCAGTGCGACTGATATCACTGCCAAAAATATTGGCGTTAACCCTAATATCCAAGCTGATGTAACTAAAATAGCTGCAGCAGAAAGTAACGGTGGAGAGGGTGATGGAGCTAACGCCCTAAAGATTGCCCAGTTACAATCTAAGTTACTACAAGAAACCGATAATGATGGGGATGAGATAACAGATACTCTTACTATAATTAGTGACGGTAGTAGTGGCGGTGTCACTTTCGACGACTACTACAAAAATTTCACCGCCCGGCTGGGCGTCGACGCCCACGAGGCCGTCCGCATGACCACCAACCAGGGCGTCCTGGTGGACCAGCTCACCAACCGCAAGGAATCCATCTCCGGCGTCTCCCTGGACGAAGAGATGGCCACCATGATCCAGTACCAGCGCGCCTACGAGGCCTCGGCGCGGATGATTACCACCCTGGACAGCATGCTTGACAAGATCATCAACGGTATGGGCGTCACCCGTTAGGCTTTTTTCATTCATTAAGTAGTACGCCATTGTAGTTTGCTTCCTAACGCTGATAAGCTCAGGGTAACTACCAAGATTAGCGCAGCTTTTAAATGCAGCGGATACCTGTTTGGTATGACTGCCACGCTTTGTTACTTTACAGTCCCTGCGGGCTTTAGCTGACAGGACGACAGGGACAGGCAGGTGGAGTAGTTACAGTATAAGAATGCAGCCCTTTTCCCGGCGAGTAACGCGCCACATGGACAGCACGCTTAATCCTCTAAAAGTTTAATCCAGCAGAGGTGAAGAAAGTTGCGTATCACCAACCGTATGCTCAATAACAACGTCATCCGCAACATCAACCGCAACCTGGAGAACATGTCCCGCACCCAGGAACAGATGGCCTCCGGCAAAGCCGTCAACCGCCCCTCCGACGACCCCATCGTCGTCGCCCGCGTCCTGGCCTTTCAAACCTCCATCGCCGCTAACGACCAGTACAAAAAGAATATGGAGGACGCCCGCGGCTGGCTGGACGCCTCGGANNGAATCCATGGAAGCCCTGGCGGCCGAGGTGGAACAGCTGATTAGCGAGATGGCAGAGATCGCCAATAGTTCATATGGTGGTCGTTTTATCTTCGCCGGCAGTGAGGTTACCGAAGCACCTTTTATAAACAACGGGGAATATATCGGCAACAGCGGTCCGGAAGCGGAATTAAACTGGGAAATAGCGCCCCAGGTGACTATAACCGTCAACGAAAACGGTGAAACAGTTTTCGATCAGGCTATTGATGTTGATAGTGATGGAACGCCGGAGAAAAGTATTTTTAGCCTTTTAAATGAACTCGCCACCGCTTTAAACAGTCATGATAACGCAGCCGTCTCCGGTACCCTGGGCCAGTTCGACCAGGCCATCGACCACATCCTCAACATCCGCGCCACTCTGGGTGCCAGGAGCAACCGTATGGAGATGGCCACCGCCCGCCTGGACGACACCCAGATCGGCCTCACCAAGACGATGTCCAAGCTGGAGGATATCGACCTGGCCGAAACCGTCATGAACTACAAAACCCAGGAAAACGTCTACCGCGCCTCCCTCTCCACCGGCGCTATGGTCCTGCAGCCCAGCCTGATCGATTATTTGCGCTGACAATACCGGTTACCCACCACCACATCTAACATGAAAGTCTCCATGCCTAACCCGGCATGGTCGGAAGCAAAGTTTGCCGTGCTATTTTCTTTCCACTTTGCGGAGCTGTTCCGAATTGAGGGCGAAAATTTCAGTGTGAATTGTTGCCTGAACAGCATCTTATATGCCATCGGTTCCCCCTCTAGCTACTGGGATACTTCAGGCGGAAGTTCATGCACACTCACGTGTGGCACACTGTAAAATAACGAGACCTTTTTCAAGGAGTGATCATGTTGCCTGTACGCAAGATGTGGGTAGTGTTCCTTGCCGCGCTGATGGCCCTTGTCCTATTTGCGCAGCCGGTAATAGCCAAGCCCAACCTTGTTGTAAGTATTGGTGGTAACGATGTGAGCGATGAGGAGACAAAACTCGTCAGCAGTAAAACAGTGACCCTTAACGTCAGCGATGATAATGAAGAAGCCGGGAGCGTCAATATCACGGTTAATAACAAAAATGTTACGGCAAAGAGCGTTGCGGAAGAGGTTTACAGCTGGCAGGCCAGTTTGAGCCTCACCGTGGGGACTAATAATGTATCAGTCAGTGCAGAAGGGCTCAATGACAGCCAGGATACTGTAGACTTCCAAATCATGTATGTTACCACGCCGGTCCCGGGGCTCACCTACGAAGTGCCTTCTCTTCCCGCCAACGGTAAAATCGAAGCCTTTAACAAAGCTGTCACCCTGACGTACCCCAAAGGTGACGTCCTGGTCGATAGCAACGGCAGGATCAAAGACAGTTCGGTCGCCTTTACCGTTTACGAAAGCCCTGCCGACAGGCCGGATACATACCACTTTCTCGCCAGCCAGGTAGTCAAGATCTCGGTGGCGGACGGGGTTTATTTATTGCAACCCGGCTCGCTTACCCTATCCTATGACCCCAACATCAGCACGGCAATGGGGGATCAGGTCGCCATCTGGTACAGCCCGGATAATGTTTGGAGCGATAATGATAATTATATCCTCGGTGGTCGCACCGACGCCCGCAAGCATACCGTAACCGCACCATTCCAGTTCAGCGGTCAAAAGGATGGTTATTATGCCGTCTTCCTGGCCGATCGTATTTTTGATGATTTTGACAGCCAGACAGACCCGGCGGCCTGGGCTTATTCCACGGTAATGCCCCTGTGGGCCAAAGGCATAGCAGAACCCTTACCTGTGCCTGTTAGTAACACATTCGGGGCAGGAAACTTCATTAACCGCCTGGAATTTACCACTATGCTGGTCCAGGGGTTGGGATTACCGTTAAAACCATCTGCTGGCTCGCAAGTATTCAGTGATGTAGATTGGGGTGATACTCCAGAGGATCTTGCTCCAGGTTACTTTGATACCAACACCGACTTTAACTACTCAAGTGCACAGGGTTTTAAAATTTACGATCAATCGCATACTCCGGTACAGTACGCTGAAACCGCGGCCCGTTATGGCATAATTGCCGGGTATTATGAGAACGGGAGCCATGTATTCAAACCAGACCAGGTACTTACCCGCGAAGAAGCGGCCGCCATCCTGGCGCGGGTGGCCAACCTGAAGCTGTTTACTGATGAAATAAGAATAAAAGCCGAACTGGAAAGGACTTTCCAGGATGCAGTTAGTATATCCCCCTGGGCGGCAGCCTCTGTCCTTGCTGCTCAAAGAGCCAAACTAATCGTCGGCAGACCTATTGAAGGCGAAAAAAGGCTGCTTGATTTTGCTCCNNAAGCTGAAGAAGCTCTAATAAAATAACGCGGGTACCCTGAAAACAGCGTTCTTGAGAAACAGTATGCTGGTCTGCTGGGTTGGGGCGGGTTCCCTCCAGGCGCCACTTCCCGCCCTTATACAAGCCCAGCACTCAATCCCGGGCTGCTTAAATTACCAACATAAATCTCATGGAAGTCTACTCGGGTTATTACTATCCATTATGTCGTTCTGTCGTAACTTGTCGCTGCCGGGCTGATACTAAGGCAGGCTGAGCATTTTTATCTCCTCCCCAATACCGCCGGAAAAGGAAACTGCCTCCGGCGGTTTCAGTATAGTAACAGTCCAAAGCCTAACCCGGCATGGACGGAACCATCCTCTCCCGCATTATTTTCTTCCGCTTTGCGAAGATGTTAGATATCAAATGCCTGACCGTTTTCATTTCTTTCCAGGGGGGTCGCCTAGCATTGCAGATTTATACTTCGCGTTTCGGCACGGTGGTGGTTAAAGCTGAAGACGTCTTGAGTTTTGCCGGCGGTATCCCCGCCTTTGAACACCTGCAGGAGTTTTTCCTGCACCCTATTCCCGAGAACCCGGCCTTCACCTGGCTGCAGGCTGCTGCCGACCCGGAGGTCGCCTTCCTGCTGGCCGATCCCTTTCTCTTTTTCCCTGGCTACGCCGTCGAGCTGCCGGCGGGCGTCCAGGGAGAGCTGAACATCAAGCAACCCGCCGACGCCCTGGTCTACACCGTGGTGACCATCCCCGACGGCGACATCCGCCAGGCTACGGCCAACCTGGTGGGTCCCGTGGTGATCAACCCCACAGCTAGGCGGGGTATGCAGATCATCCTTGATGGGACAAAATATACTACCAGGTACCCGTTATTTAAGGAGTAACCTGGTGGACGGTAACTACAACTCCAGCGTAGTTTCCATGAAACCGACCAACATCCGGCTTTAAGACATGAGCACAGCCCCTATTGCTGGAGGGTTTTTGCGCTTTGGGCCCTGGCGATAGCCCTGGCCGCGCCTGTGGATTGCCGCCGCTTTCAGTCTGCATACTTTGGGCCCTGGCGATAGGCGCCCTGGTCGCGGCCGGCCTCATGAGCACAGCCCCTATTGCTGGAGGGTTTTTGCGCTGCCTGCAGGTTCGGGACAACCTTTCGCTGGAGTGCTATTACCCTGCCCGGCGGTCAGCCTGATAGCAGCAGCCTGAGTAAGAGTGCCAGGCAATAGCCGGCCGGTCCTGTATCTCACCTCCCCCATCTCATTAAAAGGAGTTGCCGCCAGTGCTCGTCCTCACCCGGCGGGTCAACGAAGCCATTGTCATCGACAACAGGATCAAAGTCACCATCGTCGGCATCGAAGACGATAAAATCCGACTCGGTATCGACGCCCCGCCGGAGGTGCCTATCGTCCGCCAGGAGCTGCTTACCGCCGTGGCGGACGAAAACAAAGCCGCCGCCCGGACACCGGCCGTACGCTTAAGCAATTTACCCTTGCAAGCAACGCAGCCGAAAAACGAATAACGTTGAGGATTAATCATTTTTATGCTATGATGGCGTTAGTAATTGAAGGGGAGGTAAAAGAATGCCGACTATAAGACCGGCAACAGATTTATGTAATAAGTTTCTTCAAATAGCAAGAATATGCCACAGAGAAGGTGAGCCTGTTTTTATCACCCATAAAGGAGCAGGAGATCTTGTTGTGATGAGCTATGCCCACTACGAGCACCGTGAGGCTTTATTGGATTTATATCGTAAGTTGGCTGAAGCAGAAGCCGCCTCAAAGGCCGGCATCCAAGGTATAACTCACGACCAAATGATGAAAAAGATAAAGGAACAAATCGATGCGAAGTAATATTATTTATCTACCCCCGGCACAGGAAGACTTGCATGATATTTTTGATTATATCAAGCGTGAGCGACCCTCAGCAGCCGAGCGTCTGCGGCAATTATTTGACAGGGCAATTAGTACCCTGGCGGAGTTTCCCCTCATTGGTTGTGTCCCGCGTGATGAACATTTGCAACGGTTGGGGTACAGGGTGATGATAGTCAATAATTATCTCGTTTTTTACATTATAAAGGAAAAAACAGTGGAGATTCATAGGGTAATTCATGGCCGGCGACGCTACAACTTTCTCTTACCTTAAATTTACAAATGATATTACGCTAACGCACTGGAGAAAACCAACATTGTTAAACATGCGCAGATCAAGCGCCGGGTCCAGCGGCGTTTTTTTTATTGCCGGCGCAGGGTTGTCGCAGTAATCAAGCCCAAAACTATTGGTGGCATTCTTAAAGAGGCTCCCTGTGGCGGCTGGAAAGCGACCGGCCGGGCGAGGGGTAAATTTGTCTAAGCGGGCAGGAAATTGGCAGATGGATGGTGAATATATGATTCGCTCGTGCTAACAACGTTCCCGGGGGAATTTACATATGAAAAGTCGCTTGCGTAAGAAATACCAGCGGCAGGCGCAGCAAAAGGCAGAGGCTGCCAGGAAGGAGCGCCAGGGCAGGCAGGAGCGCCAGGGCAGGCAGGAGCGCCAGGGCAGGCCGGTGGATGCCGGCTGGCAATTATTTCAGGCCGGGCAGTACCGTGAAGCCATCGCCGTCTGGAAGAACGCCCTTCCGGAGGAAGAGCAGGTGCTGCGGCCGGTGCTGGCGGAGGCCTATTTTCGCCTGGCCCTGGAGCAACACGCGGCCGGTAAAGAGCAGCCCGCCCAAACCTTCCTGCAGCAGGCGGCAAACCTGGTATCAGACCAGTGGCTCTACCATTATCACCTGGCCTTAACCTGGCAGCGGCTGGGCAACCTGGCGTGCGCAGCCGCGGCTTACCGGCAGGCCCTGGCCGGCCGGCCGGACAACCAGCGAGTGCTCCTGCACCTGGGCTTGCTGGTGGTGCAGCAGGAATTAACTTCTCCCGACGCGGCCCTGGCGGCCTGGCTGGCTGGACCGGAAGGACAGCGCCTGACCGCCCCGGCGC
>DFYS01000063.1:18664-31761 GCA_002383405.1 Moorella sp. UBA4076 | reverse complement strand
GGATTGGCGCTGACAAACTCCACCTGGACCCGCATTCCCTGGCCGATGTTGGACCAGCCGTAGTGCTCGTCCTCGGCCAGGACGGCCGGCAGTACCGGCAACAGCCAGCTGCTGTTCAGGGTAAAATTAATAAAGCCCGGTCCGGCCACCTCGATCCTGGCCACGCCGGGTTGGGGCATCTCTATGTGACGGACAATTGCTGTCGCTATATTCCGGGGCGACTGGCGCGCCGGCCGCGCCAGGAGCAGCGCCAGGTTGGCAGCAAAGTCGCCGTGAGATTTTTCTCGCGGCGCCTCGATAACAAAATCCGGCAGCTCGTCAAAGCTCAACTCGCCAGCCGCCCGGGCGGCGACAGCGGCATCCGCCAGGGCCGCTGCCAGCCGTCTTTTGGTTTCCTGGATGATGTTCACGACTTGCCTGTGCCCCTCCGCAAATAGCATTCTGCCATGAGCGTGCTTCCTGGGGTGAGGCAGGTTCCCTTCAGACGCCACTTCTCGCCACTATACCTGTGTCGAACCCGGCCGGCTTTTGCGTGCGGCNNCTTAAGCCCTGTGGCCGCGCTTATCCGCAAGCATCCCCCGTTCTTCTGATGGCACCCTCCGGGAACCTGCCTCGCCCCTCTCAATGCCCACATTTTCATAGTTCGCCGGCGGGAGGCGCCAGCCCCCCATAAGCGGCTCCTTCGTAAATGGGATGTCAGAACCCCTGCCCGGCTGCCGCCGCTGGGAATAGCCAGGATTTCAGGCGTAACTCTCCAGATGCTCGACAGTTATCTCCAGCTGGTTATCGCTGACTTTTGCGTGGCCGACCTGCAATTCATACTCTAGATTAATACTTCCACCCTGTTCTGTCAAGTCAACTTCTACCTTTGATGGTAAAACAGCAATCTTCATACTGCCGTAGGGAGTAATGTAAAAACCGGCGTTCAGGATACCTGTTTCAAAGGTGTTTTTCTGCTCGGCCGTTCCCATGCGGTTCAGGGTGACCCGCCGCGGTTCAACCTTCAGTGATGTAGTGGTACCCTCCATTCCCGCTAAACTGCTTTCATTGTAAAGGATGTAGTAGTGTCGGTTGCGGATGAAGAAGCGACCCTCGGTAACCAGCTCAATGGATTCCCGCTCTCCCAGGTCGTTGGTTTGGGTGCCCTTGACCCTTACCAGTACGTCCTTCTTCAAGCCATGCACATCCTTTCGGGATATTATAGGGCCCTTAACTTCTATATTCTCCAGAAAAGTGCGATCTCCTTTTTATTTTTAACGGTAATTTAACAATTCTTGTTGCTATTTATACCCGCTGCCGCCAGGCCGCGGCCGACGGCCATAGCCACCGGCGCCAGTTCGCCCATAAGGCGGTCGAAGGTCTCCGGGTGCAGGGATTGGGGGCCGTCGCAGAGGGCGCGCGCCGGGTCGGGGTGGACCTCGATGATCAGCCCGTCGGCACCGGCGGCCACCGCCGCCCGCGCCATGGGCAGCACCAGGCGCCAGCTGCCTGTGCTATGGCTGGGGTCAACGATCACCGGCAGGTGGGAGTTCTCTTTAACCACCGCCACGGCTGCCAGGTCCAGGGTAAAGCGGGTGGCCGTCTCAAAAGTGCGGATGCCCCGTTCACACAAAATCACGTTGGGATTGCCGCTGTCCAGGATGTACTCGGCCGCCATCAGCCATTCCTCGACGGTCGCCGCCAGGCCGCGCTTCAGGAGGACCGGTTTGCCGGTAGCGCCGGCCTCCTGGAGGAGGCGGAAATTCTGCATATTGCGGGCGCCGATCTGGATGGCGTCGGCGTACTCAGCCACCCGGGCGACATCACGGGTGTCCAGGACTTCGGTGACAAAGGGCAGGCCGGTTTCTTCCCGCACTCGCGCCAGCATCTGGAGGCCCTCTTCCTCCAGGCCCTGGAAGGCGTAGGGTGAGGTCCTGGGTTTGAAGGCGCCGCCGCGCAGGACCTGCGCCCCGGCGGCCTTGACGGCCCGAGCGGCTGCCAGGAGCTGCTCCTCGCTCTCCACGGCGCAGGGGCCGGCCATGACCACCAGGCCGCGGCCGCCTGCCGGCACGCCGCCGATCCGGACGATGGTCGGCGTACCTTTAAGCTCGCGGCTGACCAACTTGTAGGGCTTCATAATGGGGACAATCTTCTCAACGCCGGGCAGATTGATAATCCCTTCGGAACTGAGGGTTTTTTTATCGCCGATGGCGCCGATGACGGTCTTTTCCTGGCCGTAGATGGGGTGGGTTTTAAAGCCCAGTTCAACCAGGCGTTCGCTCACTGCCGCGATCTGTTCCCGGGTCGCCCCCGGTTTCATGACGACGATCATGGGTAAAACCTCCTTAAAATAAAAACTCCCCGTCCCGTAAGGGACGAGGAGTTATACCCGTGGTACCACCCTGATTGGCTGCGCCAAAGCAGCCCGCTCATTATAAGGTACGGGAAAAGGACCGTCGGGAAAGTCGCCTCCTGCCCACCGCAGCCGCTTTATTACCCCCGTTGTCCGGCCCGCGGCGTTATACGATGAACGCCTTAGCCACGCCGGCACCCCACCAGGAGGATGCACACGGCGGGTAGCAAACTACCCCTGGTATCTCTTCCGATACCCCCTCCCTTTTAACGGCGGGAGCTCCGGCACGGCCTACCCAGCCGGCTCACAGCCGGCCTTCAGCCTGCTCCTCCGGGGAGAACTTCAACCCTGGCCTCCTGACCGGTCTCCCACTATCACCGGCTCGCTGAGCAGTCCCCCAAAGCCTACTTTTCCCCGTCACGGGATTTAACCTGTTAAGTTTTGTGCCTTTAAGTTTAGCATGCATCTGGATGGGCGTCAAGGGGTGGAAAAAACTCCCAGCATTGACGCATCTAAAACCCGCTTGCACGCGCGGTATTGCTTGATTTCCCCTTCGAGTTATTCCAGATATGGCGCCAATTTATAGGGGCATGCGTCAGACATGATAACCCCGCAACTCAACGGTGGTAGGTTTCACCGCGCTGGATTTTACAGGCCCGGTAGAGTTGCTCCAGGAGGATCAGGCGCATCAGCTGGTGGGGAAAGGTAAAGCGGGAAAAGGAGAGGCGCAGTTCGGCTTCTTCCAGGACGTCCCGGGATAACCCCAGAGTACCGCCAATGACAAAGGCCAGGTCATTGCGCCCGGCCAGGGCAAGATCCGCCAGCCGCGTGGCCAGCTCTTGCGAAGATAGCATCACTCCTTCGCGTTCCAGGGCGATAGTATAATCGCCAGGCCGCAGGAGACGCTTCAGCCCCGCTCCTTCAGCGGCCAGGACCTGCTCGACCCGCGCCGGGGACAAATGATCCGGGACCTTTTCTTCCGGCCCTTCCAGGATACGCACCCGGGCATAGGGCTGCAGGCGTTTCAGGTATTCGTTGAGCCCGGCTGTTAAATAGGGTTCCCGGACGCGGCCGACGGCGATAATGTCGACATGCTGCATAAACTGCTATGGCGACGGCATTTCCCCCAGGGTAAGGATAACCTGCTGCTGTTTTTTGCTTGCCTGGCGGACCACGGTTAAAGTCACTTTGTCCCCCGGGGCTTTCTGGTTAATCAGGTGCTGGATGGCAGCATAATTGGCCGCCTTATTGTTATCAACAGCAATAATTACATCGCCCACCTGCAACCCGGCCCTGGCCGCCGGCCCATCCTTGAAGATGCCGCCGATATACACCCCCTCGGGGATATTATACCACCGCGCCATCTCCGCAGTAATATCCTGCAGGTTATAGATCCCCAGGAAAGGGTGAGTAACACGGCCGCGGGTAATAATCTCGTCGATAATCGGCCGGGCGTCATTGATAGGGATGGCAAAACCCATCCCCTCCACGCCGCCGGTGGTAATTTTGACGCTGTTGATACCGATTACTTCCCCGCGCAGGTTGACCAGGGCGCCGCCGCTGTTGCCGGGGTTAATGGGAGCATCAGTTTGCAGCGTACGCAGGGTGATATCGATCCCCCGCGGTCCGGTAACAGTCACCTCCCGGTCCAGGGCGCTGATAACCCCTACCGTTACCGAGCGGGCGAATTCCTGGCCCAGGGGATTGCCGATCGCTACCGCCGTTTCGCCCACCTGGATGGCTGCCGAATCGCCCAGGCGGGCCTGGGGTAGATTATTTTCCTGGATGCGCAAGACTGCCAGGTCGCTGCGCTCGTCAGCACCTACCAGGGTGGCTGGAAAAACCCGGTTGCCGTCCATGCTGACGCTGATCCTGTCGGCACCGGCAATAACATGGTTATTGGTAACAATGTAGCCGTTGTTGCCATCGATAATAACGCCTGAACCCTGTTTGATCGCCCCCTCCCCGGTGAAATTGCGGCCGGTCATAGCCGCTACCCCGACTACAGCCGGTCCCACCTGGCGAGCAATGGTGACCACCGGCGAATCAGTATTGAACTGGACCGGTTGCCCTGCCGGCGGGGCTGGTTGCACCAGCGGTGCCGGTGGGACCTGGGGCTTCTGGGCCAGGCGCGGCATCATGGTAATGGCCGCCCCGGCTCCAAAAGCAGCGCTGAGAAAAATTACGAGCACGGCGGCCAGGACCTGAAAAGGCTTTAAACCGGCTGGAAAGACCCGCTGCAATAAAACACCCCCTGTGACCAGGAATGCCGGGCCGGCCTGTTTGCTGATGGCTGGCTGAATATTGTCAACAGCTCCGGCTGCTTTCATTTGCCGTTGTTCGCTGGCGACAGCACGCTACCCGGAGGGGCTCCTGCGCAACCAACCCGGCTCTAAAAACCCGGTTTCCGTAAACATCGCTTTTCAGTTCTAATATGACCTGGTTTAGATCTATTTATAAGGCAGCACATAAAAAAGCCCCTGGAAACCGCTCCAGGAGCTGAAGGAAGTTTAAAGGTTTGAGGCGAACTCTGCCCTGGCCCGGCTTAAGGGTACCTCGCGGGCAAAGGCCACGGCCAGATTAGCACTGCTGGTATCGATAATTTCCCGGAAGGCCTGGTCCAGGGTGGCTCCCCGGCCCAGGCGATCCAATACCAGGTTGAGACTCTCCAGCCCGTAACGCTCCACCAGATAGTCCACCATCAAGGCCGACTGGCGGTAGGCCAGGGTCTGGTCGGCAAGATTATCAAATTCATAGTCCATCTCCTGCAGGGCATACCAGCCGGCAGCTTCCGGCGAACCGGGCATGACAAAACCGGTCAGCTGCCTTTCCACGTACTGGGCAATGCCCTCCGTCAGCCAGCGCGGGTAATTGCCCCGCGCCTTTTCGTCCACCAGCAGGTGGGCGAATTCATGGGCTACGGGGCCCGCAGAATTAAAAATAGCAGCGATCTCCTGCGGGTCACGGCTCGTCACCCAGTCATAGGGCGACAGCACCCGTACCACCCCGCCCCAGTAAACCCCCATGGCGCTCTCGCTGGCCGCCCAGCCAAACTGGCGTGCCAGGCTCTCCCGGTCCGGGTAAAGGACGATCAGCGTTTCCCCTGCAGGTTGGTGCTGTAACATCGCCGCCGCCGGTTCATAAGCCGTCTCGGCTGTCTGCAGGACCAGGGGGGCGACCTCAGCATCCTCCGGCCGGTAGCGGAGGCGGAAATGGTCGCTCTTGATCTCCGGCCAGCTGCGGGTCTGCCATCCGGCATGCCATTCGCAGGCCTGGCGGATGAGGCTGTAGCTCAGGGTACGCGGCAGAGCCGAGGTGTGAGCTGCCGTAATACCCACCGCTGCCAGCACTACCAGGCCGGCGGCCGCAGCTGCCTGCCACCAGTTATGGAACAAGTTTCTCCCCTCCCCCGAGGGCTCTCCCGTTTGGATTATACTATATCCGCGGTGGCCGGGCTACCGGCAATGTCTGTCAAAACAGATGTGAGAGGTAGGAGGTGAAATGTGGGAGGCCGGCAGGAACTGGCTGCGCTGGTTCCTGATTGAAGCCCCACACCCTGCCATTTTCATCCTGCTGCTGGCGCCGCTCGCAAGCGGCACGGGCGTCTACCCTGAAAATAGAGGTGGGAAGTGGGAGGCGAGATGTGGGAGGCTGGNNTGAGATGTGGGAGGCCGGTAGGAACCGGCTGCACCGGTTCCTGATTGAAGCCCAGCAGATGGACTTAGCCCCCTGTATGTCCCGCTGTGAACAAAAGGAAAGGCTGGACCATGCACCTGTACCGATACCCTGCTGTGGAGGCTTCAACCGTTCCTGACCGCGGCAAATTAAAGCCGGCCCTGGTTGCTCCAGGGCCGGCTCATTACCTGCTTGCTATTATTTTACTTCATAGCCGGCATCAGTGACGGCCTTTTTCATGGCCTCCAGGTTGACTTCAGCAGCATCATAGGTAATGCGGGCCGTTCCCGCCGCCAGGTCGACTACCGCCGTGCTAACGCCGGTCAGACCTTGCAGCGCCTTCTCCACGCTCATTTTGCAGTGGTTACAGCTCATACCCGCGACCTGCAGAGTAGCTTCGGCCAACGCCAGCCCCCTTTCTCCTTTTTTACAACCCGGCCAGGTAGCGCTCGGCGGCCATGGCCGCTACCGCCCCGTCGCCGACCGCCGTGCTTACCTGGCGGAAATCCTTGGCGCAAACATCACCGGCGGCAAAGACGCCGGGCACGGAGGTGGCCAGGTTTTCGCGGGTAACGATATACCTGCCGTCATTCAGGGCCAGAGCCCCGCCCAGGAAAGCAGTATTGGGTTCCAGGCCGATAAAGATGAAGACACCGTCAAAATCTTCTTCCCTGGTGGCGCCGCTCCTGATATCCTTCAGCTCCAGGCTGCCGACTTTGTCCCGTCCTTTGATGGCCGTCACCACGGTATTCCAGTGAAAGGAGACCTTGGGGTTATCGCGGGCGCGCTCCTGGATGACCTTCGTCGCCCGCAGGGCGTCGCGCCGGTGGATAATGGCGACCTGGCTGGCAAAGCGGGTCAGAAAGAGGGCTTCTTCAACGGCGGCGTCGCCGCCACCGACCACAGCAACCTTTTTGTTGCGAAAGAAGGCACCATCGCAGGTGGCGCAGTAGGAAACCCCGCGGCCGCGCCATTGCTCCTCGCCGGGTACCCCCAGGGGGCGCGGGTGGGCGCCGCTGGCGATGATCACCGCGCGGGCCGTAAACTCACCGCTGTCAGTGAAAACTCTTTTGCTATCCCCGTTAAACGCCACGCCCTGGACGGTGGTCATCTCAACTCTGGCGCCGAAACGCCCGGCCTGTTCGGCAAACTTCATGGCCAGTTCTATACCGCTGATCCCTTCCGGGAAACCGGGGTAATTTTCAATGCGATCCGTCTGCCCGGCCTGGCCGCCGGGGACGCCCATTTCCAGGACGACGGTGTCCAGCCCGCCGCGGGCGCCATAGAGGGCCGCCGTCAGGCCGGCCGGCCCGCCGCCGATAATAAGCAAATCGTGAGGCATGATCTTTTTTCACTCCCAGTATAATATAAGATTTCTCCCGGCATTTGCGTGAACCGCGAAAACCAGGCGGCCTACTCCGGCTGCATGCATAAAACTCCTTGCTGCAACTAAATCGTATCCGCTTTCATCCGCCTGGCAAGAGGCTTGATTGTAAAATCTCGCGGAGCTTATGCGACGACTGGTCGAGTTAGCGATACTTTCGGTACCAATGCGGCCCTGTGGTCCGGTGCCCCCAGTAGTAATATTTCCTGTCAGTGCCGGTCCCGCCCAATCCTTGCCGGGTTATCGCAGCCACAGTCCTGACTCATCCACACGATTCCACCTGCTGGCAGGAACATTCTCCGCATTGATCCGCCGGTGCTTCTTTTTCTTAAACTATAGCTATTATACGCTGCTGCTGCAGTAAAGGCAAGGGGATGGATAAAAAAATCCCCGGGGCTTGTCCCGGGGATGGTCAATCAAAAAGCTTAGTGAAAACAGAAGAATGCGGCGTGGTAATCTACAAAAACCCTAGCGGGTTGCGAAAACTCCCATTCACCAGTACCTCAAAGTGCAGGTGCGGCCCGGTAGTACGGCCGCTGTTGCCGACAAAGCCGATAACATCGCCGCGTTCCACTTTCTGCCCGGTTTTGACATTATATCCCGAGAGGTGGGCATAACGGGTAACCACGCCGTCGCCATGATCGATGGCTACCATCCGGCCGTAACCGCCGTTATAGCCAACAAAGATTACGCTGCCGGCTTCGGCAGCACCGATTGCCCGCCCGATGGGGCCGGCGATATCAATGCCGGAGTGGAATTCCCGGCCGCGGTAACCATAGGGAGAGGTAATCGGCCCGCGTACGGGCCAGGCCAGCTGGCCGGAACCGCCGCCACGGGAAGCCAGGACCACCCGGCTGCCCCGTTCCACTACTTTGGGCACCGGTTCTTTCAGGGTTTGCGCCGCGAATTCCTTTTTAGCAACCTCGACCCCATTCCTGGTGGTTACCTGGTAGGTAACCAGCCGTTCGCCATCTACCCCCTCCTGTTTAACCCTTTCCTGCCCCCGCAGCAGACCGGCATTCGTCTCTACCTGTGTCTCATAGGGAACAGCCTCTTTTGTTTGCTGGTTATATACGACCATCACCTGCAGAAGCGGTTTTTCAGTTGTAAGCAGTAAGCGCTGGCCGATGTCCAGGCGCTCTCCCTGCAATTCCGGGTTGGCGGCTTTGATATCGTCAACCAGAAGATCGTGCTGCCGGGCGATAGTCCACAGGGAATCGCCTTCCTCTACGATATACTCCTGGCCGGCGGCCGCCGTTCCCTGCAGCCGCGCCAGGGCCGCTTCCGGGCTCATGATTTCCTCCGGCTGCGCCTGACGCTGGTCCAGAGTGACCCGCTGCAAGAAATTGACCTCCTGGACCTCTCCGCTGCCCGGTGGCGGGAGATAAGCCTGTTTGAAGCGCTCCAGCACCGCCGCCGCTGTAGTATCATCTCTGACTATGATCTCAGTTTGACCGTCGATGCTGATTACGGTTACAGCAGCCAGAAGCCGCAAGCTCCCCTGCAGGATAGCTTGCAGTTGCTGCGCATCAATAATCTCCCGCGGGTCCACGTGGACACAGCGGTAATCGACCTGGTCGACAACCTGGATCCCCTGGCGGTTGCCGTTTCCTTTATCTTGCAGAATATCCTGGATAATCCGGCTAACATCAACCCCTCTGTCCACCACGGCCACCTGCCGGTCATTAACGATAACCGCCAGAGCGTTGGGAGCGGCTAACCGATACCACCCGGTCAGCAACAGTAATCCTGCCGCCAGGATGCCGGTTAACAATAAGGTTTGCTTTTTCTTGCTGCCGTCTGCCGCCTGCCATCGTGCCGGCCATTCCTTAAAGAAGCGGCCGGCCCCGGCAATCACATCCAGCAGCCTGCCTGGGGGCGGCATCACATTCCTCCTCTCCGCAATGAGATGTCAGATGTGAGATGTGGGAGGTGAGAAGCGGGATGCCCGGCACTCAAGCGTTGTTTGTTTAAGTCGCTTGTATAATACTTAACATAATAGTTTCTCACCTGAGCCTAACCCCGGCTCAATTCCTGAGAAGTATATCCCCATGCTCAGGTTGCGTTAAATAAGCCCTGAATTGCTTGTTAAGTGCTGGGCCGATTATAGTCTGCCGCGCTTCTCATTTCTCCCATCCGCTGGTGGTAGCTCGCCACCATGGCGGACTTCTTGATGTTTAACTATATTCTACCTTGGGTGGCAGGAATCCTCCCTGCCTGACAAATTTTCCGGCCAGCCTGTACCTGAACGTACAGGGCTGCTTCCAGGCGCATTTTCTGGAGGCTGCAGGCTACCGGCGCCGGCTCGCGCAGGCTGCCGGTAGCGGCCAGGTTGGCGGCATGACAACCGCCGCTGCAATAAAAGCGCGCCCAGCAGCGGCGGCAGGCCGGCTGGTTATAGACGTAAGCCTGGCGGAATTCCTCCCGTAATGCCGGTTGCTGGATGCCCTCGCGGACGTTGCCCAGGCGGTAATCCCTTTGCCCCACCAGCTGGTGACAGGGGTAAAGGTCACCGCCGGGGGTAACCGCCAGGTAGCTGGTGCCGGCGCCGCAGCCGGTGAGCCTTTTGTTCAGGCAGGGGCCGGCGGCGGCATCGATATTGAAGTGAAAGAAGCTGAAGGCTTCCCCCCTGTCTGCTGCTTCCAGGTAAGCCCGCGCCAGGTGCCGGTATTCCAGCGCCAGGCGCGGCAAGTCCTCTTCTCTAATAGCATATTCCTGCTCCGGTGCTGCTACCACTGGTTCCAGGGACAGGTAACGAAATCCTAACCCTGCCATATGCAGGATGTCCTTAGTAAAATCGAGATTCTGGCGGGTATAAGTCCCCCGCACCCAGTAATCCCGGTGCTCCTGGGCGGCTACAAAATGCTGCTGCCGCGGCACGATCGCCGCATAAGTACCCTGGCCGGTGATGGTGCGGCGATTGTAGTCGTGGACCTCCGGGCGGCCATCCAGGCTCAAGATGACGCTGATCTGGTTGGCGACAAGGTATTCCTCGATGGCCGGGGTCAGGCCCAGGCTGTTGGTAGTCAGGGTAAAGCTGATTCTTTTTCCAGCCGCTGCCGCCCGGGCGCGACCGTAGGTTACCAGGTCTTGCACAACAGCGAAGTTCAGCAACGGCTCGCCGCCGAAAAAATCGACCTCTACCCGCGGCCGGTGGCCGGATTCCCTGAAAAGCAGGTCCAGAGCCCGGTATCCGGTATCCCGGCTCATGAGGCCGCGCTCGCCGCCGAAGGGACCACCGTCGGCAAAGCAATAACGGCAGCGCATGTTGCAATCGTGGGCGACGTGGAGGCAGAGCGCCTGGAGGATCGGCTGCGGCGGCTGGTAGGAAAGGACGGCTATATCGGTGGTAAACAGGGTCCCTGCCGCCTGTTTATCTGCCAGTTCCCGATAGACCTCCAGGGCGATAGCGGCGCCCCAGGCGGCGGCCGAACGGGGTATGGCGCTCAGGTAGCCCGTTTCGTCGAGAATGCCCTGTTGCCCCCCTTCAGAGAGCTCTTCCAGGACCGCCCGCGCCGGCGCATCGATAATATGAACGGCGCCGCTGTTGACGTCCAGGAGCAGGCAGAGGTCTTCAAAATCAAACCAGTGGACATCTGCCTGCCAGTCTACGTTCTGCAAGTTCAGGATTGGCAAGGTTAAACTCTCCTTTGATAATAAAAGTGATAATAAAAGCCCGACTGGGTAGCCGGGCCTTGAGGTTTACTTTTTCTCTTTACGCTCACAGGGCTGGTTGCTGACCGTAATGGATGTCTTGCAGGCTGACTGGCAGGAAACGTGACAGTTGCCACAGCCACCCTGCTTGACGCTCTCCTGCAGGCGGGGGGTAAAAACCGTCTGAATGTGCTGCATAAATAACACCTCCGTTTAACGTTTGGAGAATTGCGGTGCTTTGCGGGCTTTCTTCAGGCCGTACTTCCTTCGCTCTTTCATGCGCGGGTCGCGGGTCAGAAAGCCATTGCGTTTCAATACGGGCCTCAGTTCCGTATCGGCCTGGAGCAGGGCGCGGGCAATGCCCATGCGGATGGCTCCGGCCTGACCGGTCGTACCGCCGCCCTCTACCCTGGCCAGGACATCAAAGCGGCCGCTATTGTTGGTTGCTTCCAGGGGCTGGCGCACCTGTATCTCCAGGATCTTCTGGCCAAAATATTCATCCAGGGGTTGCCCATTGACTACTACCTGGCCCTCGCCGGGAACCAGGCGTACCCTGGCGATAGCGTTCTTGCGTCGTCCGGTACCGTAAAATTGTACCTGGGCCAAAAAATATCGCCTCCTTCCTTTCGCTTAATCCCGAACGGCCCAGTTCTGCGGTTGCTGGGCGGCGTGGGGATGGTGAACGCCCCGGTAAACCTTGAGCTTTTTGGCAATCTGGCGGCCCAGGCGGTTGTGAGGAATCATCCCCTTAACCGCTTTTTCCACCGCCCGCTCGGGAAAGGTCTGCAAAAGCTGGGCATAGTTTAGAACCTTTAAGCCGCCGGGATAGCCGCTGTAGCGGATATATTTCTTTTGCTGGAGTTTGTTGCCCGAGAGGTGCACCTTTTCCGCATTGATGATAATAACGTGGTCACCGCAATCCACGTGGGGGGTAAAGATGGCTTTATGCTTACCCCGCAGGAGGCGGGCCGCTTCGGTGGCAACGTGGCCCAGAGTTTTACCGGCCGCGTCGATTACATACCACTTGCGTTCCACCTCACCTGGTTTGGCCATATAGGTGGTCATTTTCTCCCTCCTGTTCGTATCACGCCATTATTGTAAGCAATTGTACCCGTCAAGTCAAGAAAATTAGTACGCCACCTTCTCCAGGCACAGCCCCCGCGCCGGGGCTGTGGGGCCGGCCTTTTGCCGGCAGCAGGCGGCCAGGATGGACGGCATATCCGCCGCTCCCAGGCTGCCCCGACCTATCGCCACCAGGGTACCGGCGATGATACGCACCATGTGGTAGAGAAAGCCATTGGCTGCTAAATCGAGATAAATAAGGTCTCCCTGCCGGCTCAATTCAGCTGTATAAATTTCCCGTACATGATGGCGTACCGGGCTGCCGGCGGCGCAAAAGGAACTAAAATCGTGTTGCCCCATGAGACAGGCCGCTCCCTGTCTCATGGCGGCAAAATCGAGGGGATGGCGGACCTGCCAGCTGTAGTAGCGGCCGAAGACGTCGGGCTGGCTGCTATTAAGAATAGTATAGCGGTACCATTTCCACCGGGCGCTGTAGCGGGCGTGGAAAGCGGCCGGGACCACTTCCGCCGCCAGGGCCGCTATATCCTGCGGCAGGACGCTGTTCAGGGCCAGGGGCCAGCGCGCGACAGGGATGCGGCTTAACGTGGCGAAGCTGATTACCTGACCGCGGGCATGGACGCCGGCGTCGGTACGCCCGGCGGCAACGGGTATGATCTTCTCCCCGGTCAACCGGGTCAGAGCCGCCGCTACCACTCCCTGGATGGTAGGCCCGTGCGCCGCCGGCTGGATCTGCCAGCCGGCGTAACTGGTACCGTCATAGGCCAGAGTAATTTTTAGTTTAAGCATGAGCATCTACCCTGAAAATAGATGTGAGAAGTGAGAGGTGAGATGTGGGAGGCTGGTAGGAACCGGCTGCGCCAGTTCCTGATTAAAGTCCCACACCCTGCTATTCTCATTTACTGGGGTGGAGCAGGTTCCCGGAAGACGCATTTTTAAGCCTTCGCGTATCAAGAGCGGATGAGGCCCTCG
>DFYS01000063.1:0-18654 GCA_002383405.1 Moorella sp. UBA4076 | reverse complement strand
GGGAACCTGCCCCACCCCTCAAACCTCACACAATACTGCTATTTTCATTCTTCTGCTGGTGCCCGGGCGTGCCGTGACAGCAATAACGGTTTGTAGGCATCTATGCCCTCCGAACTCCAGGGACCGGGACCGCCGGCTACCGGGGCCCGTACTGGGAACGGTAGTATACCACCCCGGCCACCAGAGAAACTGCCAGGAAAAAGAAAAGGTAATCAGGGGCGCGGAAGTGCAATTCCCGCATGCGGGTACGGCCCCGCCCCCCCTGGTAGGCGCGCGCTTCCATAGCCTCGGCCAGGTTTTCAGCCCGGCGGAAGGCGCTGACAAAAAGGGGTATAACCAGGGGCATCAGGTTTTTGACCTGATAACCGCGGAAGCTGGCCCCGCGGGCCACCTGGGCGCGCATGATGCGTTCGGCCTCCGCCAGCAGGGTGGGTACAAAGCGGAGGGCCAGGGTCAGCATCAGCGCCAGCTCACCGGCCGGCAGCCCTATCCTTTGCCCGGGCCGGAGCAGCCGTTCCAGGCCGTCGGCCAGGGCCAGGGGGTCGGTGGTGGCTGTAATCAGGCTGGCCGCCAGGACCAGGAAAAAGACCCTGGCCAGGGCCATGATGCCGTAGTTCAATCCCTCGCGGGTGAGCAACAGCGGCCCTGCTGCAGCCACCACCTGGCCGGGTGTCAGGGCCGCCTGGAAGAAAAATATAATGGCCATGAAGATTACCAGCGGCCGCAGCTGGCGCCAGATATAGGCCGGCGGCAGTCCGGCCAGGATTACCACCGGCAGAATCACCGCCCCGCTGAGGCTGGCGGCAGCACCGGTAGGGGCCAGCAGCAGCGCCGCCCCGTAAAGGAGCAGCCCCAGAAGTTTGGCGCGCGGGTCGAGGCGGTGGATGTAGCTTTTCCCGGGGATATACTGTCCCAGTTCAATAACCACCGGCTGGCCCCCCTATCCAGGCCATGATGGCGTCGCGGGCCTCGGCCAGGGTGAGGACATCAGGGGGTAACGGCGCTCCCCGGCGGCGCAGGGCCTGCATCAGACGGGTCAGGGGAGGTGGTATCAGGCCATAGGAGCGCAAGTCTTCACCCCGGCGAAAAATCTCGCGGGGACTCCCCTCCAGGGCGACCCGGCCCTGATG
This sequence comes from Moorella sp. UBA4076, assembly GCA_002383405.1. Taxonomy (GTDB): domain Bacteria; phylum Bacillota; class DSM-521; order Neomoorellales; family Neomoorellaceae; genus Neomoorella. The sequence continues at coordinate 17,524 of DFYS01000063.1, read as the reverse complement.
TAAGATCAACACCCGTCGCGCCAGCACAGCTACCTCGGCCATATTATGCGAAACAAGAACTACGGCTTTCCCCGGCCGGCGATAAAAGGCGCTGATAAGCTCGAGGACCTGTTCCCGGCCGGCCGGGTCCAGGCCGGCCGTCGGCTCATCAAGAACTAAAACCTCGGGTTCCAGGGCGAGGACCCCGGCGATAGCCACCCGGCGCTGTTGCCCGCCGCTTAAGGTAAAGGGTGAACGCCCGCCGTACTCTTCAGCGTCCAGCCCTACGGCTGCGAGCGCCTTTTGCACCCGCGCCGCCAGCCGCTCCCCATCAAGGCCCAGATTCCGGGGTCCAAAGGCCACATCTTCAGCCACTGTTTCCGCAAAGAGCTGCTGTTCCGGCTGCTGGAAAACCATACCCACCTTCTGCCAGGCCGCGGCATTTTTCCCTTTGCCGCGGCCGCGGACCGGTTGCCCGTCCAGGGTCACCTGCCCGCTTGCCGGTTCCAGCAGGCCGGCCATCAGCATTGCCAGGGTGGATTTGCCGGAACCGCCGGCGCCGGCGATGGCCAGAAAGTCGCCCGGCCCCACATGCAGATTGATACCCGCCAGCACCGGCAGGGGACGCCCGCCTATCTGGTAGGCGAAGCTTACTTCTGTGAGACCAATTTCCATAGGGCTTCCGCCAGCTCCTCCGCGGTGACAGGGCCGGCCGGCAGCTGCAGGCCGGCCCTGCGCAAAATATGTCCCAGCGCGACCGTCACCGGTACTTTCAACCCAACCGCAGCCAGCCTCTCCCCCTGGAGCATTACTGCCGGCGGCGGGCCGGCCAGGACTACGCGCCCGGCGCTTAAGACCAGCATCCTTTCCGCCAGGACGGCTTCTTCCATCAGATGGGTGATCAGGATAACCGCCAGGCCTCTGGCGCGGCGCAGTTCCAGCACCCGGCCAAGAATCTCCTCGCGGGCCACCGGATCCAGCATGGCCGTGGCTTCGTCCAGGATCAGGTACTGCGGTTCCATAGCCAGGATGCCGGCCAGGGCCAAACGCTGTTTCTGCCCTCCGGAGAGGAGATGCGGGGGCCGATCCTTCAAGGCCTCTATTTCCACCATTGCCAGGGAGGCTGCTACCCGCTGCCGGATGACCGCGGGTGGCAAACCCAGATTCTCCGGCCCGAACGCCACGTCGTCCTCCACTGTGGCGGCAACCAGCTGGTTATCCGGGTCCTGAAAGACTATGCCTGCGCGGCGCCGGATATCAACCAGGGATGCTTCGTCAGCAGTGTCCAGGCCATCTACCAGCACCCGGCCGGCTTTTGGGCGCAGCAAGCCGTTCAGCAGGCGCGCCAGAGTGGATTTGCCGGAACCGTTGCGCCCCGTAATAGCCAGGAACTCGCCGGGCTCGACGCAAAGATTTATCCCGGCCAGGGCTGGCACGCTGTTCCCGGGGTAGGCAAAGGTAACGTCCTGGACCTCGATCATGGTTTAGACCAGCTCGATGCGCACCATGGGGGCGCCATCACCCTGGCGGAAGCCGGTCTTCGTGATGCGAGTATAGCCGCCGTTTTTTTCCTGGTAACGCGGGCTGATTTCCTGAAATAATTTGCTGACCACCGTTTCATCCAGCAGGTAGGCCAGCGCCTGGCGCCGGGCATGAAGATCACCCCGTTTGCCCAGGGTGATCATCTTCTCGGCCAGGCTTTGCAGCTCCTTGGCCCGCATAGCTGTAGTTTCCATTTTACCTTCCTTTAAAAAAGAAGTAACGATATTGCGCAGCAGCATCTTGCGGTGGCCGGCCAGACGGCCCAATTTACGATAAGCCATTTACACGTTCCCCCCTCTAGGCTTCGCTCTGGCGCAAGCTCAGCCCCATTTCGTCGAGCTTCTGGGTGACTTCCTCCAGGGATTTCTTGCCCAAATTGCGCACTTTCATCATATCTTCTTCCGTCCGCTGCAACAATTCGCCCACGGTGTTGATCCCCGCCCGCTTGAGGCAATTGTAAGAGCGCACGGAGAGGTCCAGCTCCTCAATGGACATCTCTACCACGCGGTCGATATCTTCTTCTTCCTTCTCGATCATGGTCACTTCATCGCCCACTCGCTCCGTGAGACCTAAAAAAAGGCGCAGGTGTTCAATAAGGATGCGGGCCGCCGCACTGACTGCTTCATCAGGGGCAATGCTGCCGTTAGTCCATACCTCCAGAGTCAATTTGTCATAGTCGGTCACCTGACCGACGCGGGTATTCTCAACCTGGTAGTTCACCTTGTGAACCGGTGAAAAAAGAGAATCAATGGGAATAATCCCGATGGGCTGATCCTCGCGCTTGTTTTTTTCCGCGCTGACATAGCCGCGCCCTTTTTCCACCGTCATTTCGATAACGAGGCGGCCCCCCTTGCTCACTGTGGCCAGGTGCAGGTCGGGGTTAAGAATCTCAATATCGGCATCGGTGATAATATCCGCCGCGGTAACCGCACCTTCCCCTGTGGCTTCAATTCTGATGACTTTGGCTTCATCAGTATAAAGCTTCAAGGCCAGGGACTTGATATTTAAAATAATCTCCGTCGTATCCTCGACGACTCCGGGAATGGTGGAGAACTCGTGGAGAACACCTTCGATTTTAACTGATGTCACGGCCGCCCCGGGTAACGAGGATAGAAGAATGCGCCGCAGGGAATTACCCAGGGTAATCCCGTAACCGCGTTCCAGGGGCTCGACGACAAAGCGCCCGTATTTATCAGCCATATCCAGACATTCGATCCTGGGCTTTTCGATTTCGAGCATTGTTCCCCTCCTTTTTTGCCAGCGGAGGCCGGAGGCAGGAAGCCAGGGGTTGGAAAGCCCCTTCCTTCCCTTGCCATCCCCCGGTATTAGCACACGCCGTATAAGCGTCTACCCTGAAAATAGAGGTGGGATGTGTGAGGCGAGATGTGGGAGGCTGGTAGNNCGCCAGTTCCTGATTGAAGTCCCGCACCCTGCCATTTTCATCCCTTACGCTGGTGCCGCGCCGGGTTATAGGCGTCTACCTGGAGTAGAGCTCGACGATGAGGTGTTCCTGCACGGGGACGTCAATCTGCTCCCGGGTGGGCAGGGCAAGGACGCGGCCCTCCAGGGATGCCGCCTCAGCCTGCAGCCAGGCCGGTAAATTGCGGTGGGCGGCTGCCGCGGCCAGTTCCTTGAAACGAGGGCTCTCCTTGCTTTTTTCCCGGACGGCAATAACATCCCCAGGGCGCACCAGGTAGGACGGTATGCTCACTTTGCGGCCGTTGACCAAAAAATGGCCGTGCCGTACCAGAATCCTGGCCTCGGCACGGGAATCGGCAAATCCCAGCCGGTAAACAATATTATCCAGGCGCCGTTCCAGGAGCACGAGCAGGTTTTCACCGGTAACGCCCCGCATGCGTTCCGCCCTGGTAAAGTAATTGCTGAACTGCCGTTCCAGCACTCCATAAATGCGGCGCGCCTTCTGTTTTTCCCGCAGCTGCAGGCCGTATTCGGAAACCTTTTTGCGTGATTGACCGTGCTCACCAGGGGCATAGGAGCGTTTAGTCACGGCGCATTTACTGGAGTAGCACCGGTCCCCTTTGAGGAAGAGCTTGATCCCCTCCCGCCGGCAAAGGCGACAGGTAGATTCTATATAGCGAGCCAATTGATTACCTCCTTACTATGAGATGGTAGGCAGTGAGAAGTGGGAGACTTGGCGAAAATGGCTAAAGCCAGTTCCTGATCAAAGCCTGCCTGCTCTCATTCTTACTACCCTGAAAATAGATGTGAGAGGTGGGAGGCGAGATGCGGGAGGCTGGTAGGAACTGGCTAAAGCCAGTTCCTGATTGAAGTCCCCCACCCTGCCATTTTCATCCCTTACGCTGGTGCCGCTCGCAAGCGGCATGGGCGTCTACCAGGATGAAGCAGGTTCCCCCCGCAAAGCCTGTTACACCCGGCGGCGTTTGGGCGGCCGGCAGCCGTTATGGGGAATGGGGGTAACGTCCTTGATGACGTTAACCTCCAGCCCGGCAGCCTGGAGAGAACGGATGGCCGCCTCCCGGCCGGCGCCCGGCCCTTTAACGTAACACTCCACTTCCCGCAACCCGTGTTCCATAGCCTGCCTGGCCGCTGCTTCAGCGGCCATCTGGGCGGCAAAGGGTGTGCTCTTGCGGGAGCCCTTAAAACCTACCGTACCGGCACTGGCCCACGATATGGAATTGCCGTTTTTATCGGTGATGGTGACCATCGTGTTATTAAACGTCGATTTGATATGGGCGACGCCGCTTTCAATATGCTTGCGATCCCGCCGCCGCGGCCGGGCTGCTGTTTTACGTGGTGGCACTATATCTCCCCCTTACTTCTTGCGCCTGACGCCAACGGTCTTGGCCGGACCCTTGCGCGTACGGGCATTGGTTTTGGTGCGCTGTCCCCGTACCGGCATCCCCCGCCGGTGACGCAGGCCGCGGTAACAGCCAATCTCCATTAAACGCTTGATGTTTAACGATATCTCCCGTCGCAGGTCCCCCTCGACGGTTATATTCTTATCAATATAGTCCCGCAGCCGGCCTACTTCTTCTTCCGTCAGATCGCGCACGCGGGTATCCGGATTTACCGCCGCCTGCGCCAGGATGCGCTCCGCCGCCGAACGGCCGATGCCATAGATATAAGTCAGGGCGACTTCCACCCGCTTGTCGCGGGGAAGGTCTACCCCGGCAATTCTCGCCATCGCTGCCTTACCTCCTGTTCAGCCCTGTTTTTGCTTGTGTTTGGGATTTTCGCATATAACCATCACCCGGCCTTTGCGCTTAATAATCTTGCATTTTTCGCAGACCGGCCGTACTGAAGGCTTGACTTTCAACGTAAACCCTCCCAGCTTATTTATAACGGTAAACAATGCGTCCCCGGTTCAGGTCATAAGGTGATAGTTCCACCATAACCCGGTCACCGGGCAGGATACGGATAAAGTTCATCCGAATCTTGCCGGAGACGTGGGCCAGTACCCGGTGCCCATTGGCCAGCTCCACCCGAAACATGGCGTTGGGCAGGGGTTCGATCACCTTGCCTTCAACTTCAATGACATCTTCTTTGGCCAAATAAACCCCTCCTTCTTCAAGCCCCCTTAAGTCTCTAAGAGCTGGGCAATAGCCCGCCGTACCTCCGCATCGCTGACATCTTCCCCCTGCTTTAACCGGATAGCCAGGTCCGTTGCCACCCGGTTGACCGGCTGAATATGACAGACGTTTTTTGATTTGGGTTTAGCGGCCCGCCGCAGCCGGCCGTCCACCAGGTAAACCCGGTCAGGACCGGCCTGCTGCCAGACCAGAAAGGGGCGACCCCGGTCGCGCCCGGCACGTGAATAAACGAGTTGCCCGACCCTCAATTCCCCTGCCGGCATACTCCGCACTCCCACCTTCTTGCTATAGCACAGTCAGGATTTCCGGGCCATTTTCGGTAACAGCTACCGTATGCTCAAAATGCGCCGACGGTTTTTTATCCCTGGTTACCACCGTCCAGCGATTGGCCAGGGTATAAACTTCAAAGGTACCGGCATTGACCATGGGTTCGATGGCCAGGACCATGCCCGGGCGCAGCCGCGGCCCGTGACCCGGGGGACCGAAGTTCGGCAGCTGCGGGTCTTCGTGCATCTGCCGGCCGACCCCATGGCCGACGTAATCGCGGACCACCGCCAGCCCGTTTTGTTCCACATAACTCTGGATGGCATGGGAAATATCACTCAGCCGTTTACCCACAACGGCCTGCTGGATACCCTGGTAGAGGGCGGCTTCAGTAACAGCCAGTAAATGCTGCTTCTGGGGGTCAATAGCACCAACTGGAAAAGTAACCGCTGCGTCACCAACATAACCATTTTTTACCGCACCAATGTCAATACTAATAATATCCCCTTCTGCCAGCTGCTTTAAACCCGGGATGCCGTGGACTACTTCTTCGTTGACGGAAGCGCAGATGCTGGCCGGAAAACCCTGGTAGCCCTTGAAGGCCGGGATAGCATCACTGGCACGGATATAGTCTTCAGCTATCCGGTCCAGCTGGCCGGTAGTGACGCCCGGGGCTATCTGCTCCCGGAGTTTGGCCAGGGTGCCGGCCACCACCCTACCGGCCAGGCGCATCAATTCAATCTCCCGCCGCGACTTCAAAATAATCATCGCCAGTCGCCTCCCAGTGCCCTGCCGATACTCCGGGTAACAGCGCCGATATCCTGGCTGCCATCAATTTCCCTTACCAGGCCGCGCCCCTGGTAATAGGCGACCAGCGGTGCTGTTTGCCGGTTGTAGACGTCCAGGCGCCTGGCTACGGTGGTTGCCGTGTCGTCGTCACGCTGGATGAGTTCCCCGCCGCAGCTGTTGCAGCGGCCGGCTTTAGCCGGCGGGTTGTACTGCAGGTGGTAGGCGGCACCGCACCGGCGGCATACCCGGCGCCCGGTCAGACGCTGCAGGAGCTCCTCCCGGCCGACGGCGATATCGAGCACGGCATCAAGCCGGGCGTCTCTGCCGGCCAGCCAGGCGTCCAGGGCTTCGGCCTGACCTAGCGTCCGCGGAAAGCCATCCAGCAAAAACCCCTGCTGGCAGTCGGGACGGCTCAGGCGCTCCTGGACCAGGCCGGTAGTTACATCATCGGGGACCAGGCTGCCGCTCTGCAGGAATTTTTCCGCCTGGCGACCCAGGGCGGTACCTGCCTTGATGGCCTCACGAAACATATCACCGGTGGAGATATGGGGTATGCTCAGACGCTTACTGATTACTACGGCCTGGGTACCTTTGCCGGCCCCGGGCGGCCCCAGCAATACCAGTCGCATTCCCTGTCACCCTCCTTCGAAAATAGCATTCCGCTGTATCATTATGCTGCTGTCTGGAGGGTGAGGCAGGTTCCCTCCGGGCNNAACTAAGGCTGCAAATGCGCCCTCCGGGAACCTGCCTCACCCTGTCCACAATACCAGCGTTTTCATAAATTGTGGTCGAAGGGCACCGGCTCTCCCATGATGGGTTCCCATTTATTTCATAAAGCCCTGGTAGTGGCGCATCAACAGGTGGGACTCCAGCTGCTTCATGGTTTCCAGGGCTACACCGACCACAATCAGGAGGGAGGTGCCGCCAAAGTAAACGTTGAGGCCGGTTATGGCCATGATAATATTGGGCAGCACGGCGATGAAGGCCAGGAAAATGGCCCCGGCCAGGGTAATACGGGTCAGGATCTTTTCAATATATTCCGCTGTCGGCCGGCCGGGCCGTAAGCCCGGAATAAAACCGCCGTATTTCTTCATATTATCAGCGACGTCCTGAGGATTAAAGGTCACTGCCGTGTAGAAATAGGTGAAGAAGATAATCAACAGGACATACAGCAGCATATAAAAAACCGAACGGGGGTCAAAGAAATTGACGATAGCCTGCGCTGTCCCACTATTGGGGAACCAGGAGGCCAGGGTGCCGGGAAACATGAGGATGGACATGGCGAAGATCACGGGAATAACCCCGGCCTGGTTGACCTTTAACGGGATATGGGTGCTCTGACCGCCATAAACACGCCGGCCTACCACCCGCTTGGCATACTGGACGGCAATACGGCGTTCGCCCTGCTGGATGGCAACGACAGCAGCGATAATCACCACCGCAATGACGGCAAAGAGGAGCAGGGAAATGATGTTCACTGTCCCCGCAACGAGGTACTGGTACACACTGACGGCACCGGCCGGCAACCGCGATACAATCCCGGCAAAGATGATCAGGGAAATGCCATTGCCAATACCCTTCTCGGTGATCAGTTCCCCTAACCACATCAGGAAAGCCGTTCCCGCGGTAAGCATTACGGCTACCACCAGGTAATTGTGGAGTCCCGGCCGCAGGAAAGCCCCTGAACGGTCCAGATACAGGGCCATCCCCAGGGACTGCAACAGCCCCAGAATAACGGTGCCATAGCGGGTATACTGGACGATCTTTTTCCGGCCCTCGATATCCTCTTTAGCCAGGCGTTCCAGAGCTGGGATGACCACTGTCAGCAGCTGCATGATAATCGAAGCATTAATGTAGGGCATGATGCCCATGGCAAAGACCGTAAAGCGTTTAAAGGCGCCGCCGGAAATGACATCAAAAAACCCCATGATAGTGCCGCTTTTGACGAGTTCCTCCAGGACGGCATTATTAATTCCCGGCAGGGGGACATGGGCTCCCAGGCGGAAGACAATAAACATCCCCAGGGTAAAAAATATCTTTTTCCGCAGGTCTTCCAGTTTCCAGGCACTGACCAGGGTTTCTAACACCTACATCACCTCGACTTTGCCGCCGGCAGCTTCAATCTTGGCAATGGCCTGGCGGCTGGCCGCCTGAACCCTGACCGTCAGGGGCCGGGTGATATCCCCGTCGCTTAAGATCTTAACGCCGTTTTTGGCCTGTTTGATCAGGCCTGCCTGGGCCAGGACCTCCGGTGTAACCACCGTATCCGCTGCCAGGCGTTCCAGGTCACCGACGTTGATGATCGCCAGTTTACGGGCGAATTTATTAGTAAAGCCCCGTTTGGGCAGGCGACGGCTCAAGGGCATCTGGCCCCCTTCAAAACCGCGCCGGACACCGCCCCCGGAGCGAGCTTTTTGCCCTTTGTGGCCGCGGCCGGCGGTTTTACCGAGTCCCGACCCGATACCCCTGCCGGCGCGGGTGGCTTTCGACTTCGAACCCGGAGCTGGATGCAACTCGTGCAGGCGCACTCCTGTCACCTCCTATTCAACTTCCTCACATTGCACCAGGTGGGCGAGTTTCCGGACCTGACCCCTGACCGCCGCCGTATCGGAGCGTACGATGACGGCGCCCGGTTTCTTTAGGCCCAGCGCCCGCGCTGTCTTCCTTTCTGTTTGCGGCCGTCCGATCAGGCTTTTGACCATGGTTATTTTTAAGTTCGCCAAAACCAATCCTCCTAGCTGATCAAATCATTTACGGCTTTGCCCCGCAGCCGGGCTACCTCTTCCGCCCGTTTCAGGCCCTTCAATCCTGCCATGGTAGCATAAACGGCATTGTTGGGATTGGCTGAACCCAGACTCTTGGTCAGTATATCCCGGATGCCGGCTGCTTCCAGGACCGCCCGTACCGGCCCGCCGGCAATAACACCGGTACCGGGGACCGCCGGCTTTAAAAGAACTTTGCCGGCGCCAAAATGGCCGATAATTTCGTGGGGAATAGTTGTGCCGACCATGGGAATCGGAAAGAGATTCTTTTTGGCGTCTTCAATCCCTTTGCGGATGGCTTCCGGTACTTCACCGGCTTTACCCAGGCCGGCGCCGACGCGGCCTTTGCCGTCACCGACAACTACCAGCGCCGAAAAGCTGAACCGCCGGCCACCCTTTACAACTTTAGCCACCCGGTTAATATGGACAACCTTTTCCGTCAGTTCCTGGTCCTTGGTTTCCGTGCGTGCCATTTTTCCCCTCCTCCGAAATGAGATGTGAGATGCGGGAGGTGAGAGGCGGGAGACTTGTCGCAACTGGCGGCGCCAGTTTCTGATTGGAAGCCTGCCTGCTCTTCTTTTCTCCCGTTTGCTGGTGGCGATACGCCGCTATAGGATGCATCCTAGAATTCCAGCCCGGCAGCGCGGGCGCCTTCGGCCACCGCTGCGATGCGACCGTGATAGATGTTGCCGCCGCGGTCAAAAATGACTTTATCGATGCCTTTAGCCCGGGCTTTACGTGCCACGAGCTCGCCTACTTTCCTGGCGGCGGCGATATTCCCGGTGGCTTCCAGTTCCTTGAGGTCCGGGTCCAGTGTTGAAGCCGCCACCAGGATTACGCCGTGGCTGTCGTCCACCACCTGAGCATAGATATGGCGCAGGCTGCGATAAACAGTAAGCCGCGGCCGCTCGCTGGTGCCTGTTAAATGCCGCCTGATGCGCCGGTGTTTTTGCTGCCGCGTCAACTTGCGGTCCTTCCTTGTGAACATCCCTTATCCCCCCTATTTCTTGCCGCCTTTGGCGCCGGTCTTACCGACCTTACGCCGGATATGCTCATTTTCATACTTGATACCTTTGCCTTTATAGGGCTCCGGGGGGCGGACGTCGCGAATATTGGCTGCCAGGGCCCCTACTGCTTCTTTATCGACGCCTTTGACAACGATCTTGTTGGGAGCCGGGACCTCGATCTCCAGTCCTTCCCCGGGGATCATTTCAACGGGGTGGGAATAACCGACGGTCAGGACCAGTTTGGATCCCTGCTTGGCGGCGCGGTAACCCACTCCCACCAGTTCCAGGTTTTTTTGAAAACCCCTGCTGACACCAGTAACCATGTTTTGCAACAGCGCCCGCGAAAGGCCGTGCAGGGCGCGGTGGGGTTTGGCATCCGAAGGACGGCTGAGCTTGATTAAATCCCCTTCCCGGCTGATGCTGATCACCGCCGGAAATTGGCGGGTCAACCTTCCCCTGGGCCCCCTGACAGTCACCGTATTGCCGTCCAAATCTACTTCTACGCCCTCCGGGACCTGGACCGGTTTTCTGCCTATGCGTGACATGTGCATCACCTCCAGCCTTACCAAATGTAGCAAATAACCTCGCCGCCCACGCCTTCCCGGCGCGCTTGTTTATCGGTGAGAATCCCCTTGCTGGTCGAAATAACGGCCATCCCCAGGCCTCCCAGGACGCGGGGGACTTCCCCTTTGCGGGCGTAAATCCTTAATCCCGGGCGGCTGATGCGTTTGAGGCCGGTAATCGTCTTTTCTCTGTTGGGGCCGTATTTAAGATGCAGTCTTAATACACCCTGCTTGCCGTCTTTAATATATTCGTAGCTTTTGATATAGCCCTCGTCCTTCATGATTTCCGCCAGCGCCCGCTTCATGTTGGAAGCCGGTATTTCCACCTTTTCCTGATAGACCATATTGGCATTCCGGATGCGGGTCAGGAAATCAGCAATCGGGTCGGTCATCACCTTGAACTACCCCCTTCCTTCTAGCCCCTCAAGCTACCAACTGGCTTTGCTGATGCCGGGAAGCTCTCCCCTGTAGGCCAGCTCACGGAAACAAATCCGGCACAGACCAAACTTGCGCATGTAACCGTGGGGCCGGCCACAACGCAGGCAGCGGTTGTATTCGCGCACCCTGAACTTCTGGGGACGTGCTTGCTTGATGCGTAAAGATTTTTTGGCCATGGGAATCCTCCTTATCAGTGTTCCCGGAAAGGCATGCCGAAGTTGCGCAGGAGTTCCCGCGCTTCTTCATCGCTCCTGGCCGTCGTCACCATGGTTATCTCCATACCCCGGGTTTTATCGATTTTATCGTAATCAATCTCGGGAAAAATAAGCTGCTCCTTAAGGCCCAGGGAATAGTTGCCGCGCCCGTCAAAGGCATTGGCCGAGACGCCCTGGAAATCCCTGACCCGCGGCAGGGCGACATTAACAAGGCGATCGAGGAACTCGTACATTCGGTCACCCCGTAAAGTCACCTTGCAGCCGACACTGTTGCCCTGGCGGAGTTTAAAAGCAGCGATGGATTTCTTCGCCCGGGTGACAATGGGTTTTTGCCCGGTGATGGCTATCATGTCCTGGACGGCCCCGTCAATGGCTTTGGGGTTCTGGGCCGCCTCCCCCACGCCCATGTTGACGACGATTTTTTCCAGTTTGGGAATCTCCATGATATTTTTATAGCCGAATTTGTCCTGCATGGCTTTGCGGATATCGGCAAGGTATTTTTGTTTCAATCTGGCCACTTGCAGCCCTCCTTTAGCTGGGCTTAATCAATAACTTCGCCGCACTTTTTACATACGCGCGTTTTCGTCCCGTCAGCCAGGACCTGCCTGCCGATACGGGTCGGCCGGTTGCATTTTGGGCAGTACAACATCACATTGCTGCTGGCCACGGGCGCCTCTTTCTCGATAATGCCGCCCTGGGGCATCTGCCGGGTGGGACGGGTATGCCGTTTAACAATATTAACCCCTTCAACAATAACCCGGCTTTTAGCGGTATCAACACTCAAGACCTTACCCTTTTTCCCGATACTTTTGCCGGTAATCACCATCACTGTATCGCCCTTCTTGACGTGCACCCTGGATGGGATCAATCTCCATGCACCTCCCTTTTTACAGTACCTCCGGGGCCAGGGAGATGATTTTCATAAAATCTTTTTCCCTCAGTTCCCTGGCTACCGGTCCAAAGATACGGGTGCCGCGGGGGTTATTCTGGTCGTTAATAATCACCGCTGCATTTTCATTAAACCGGATGTAGGATCCATCTTCGCGTTTTACGGACCTGGTCGTCCGCACTACCACCGCTCGTACGACGTCACCTTTTTTAACCACGCCCCCTGGCGTTGCCTCTTTGACCGCAGCGATAATCACGTCGCCTATGCTGGCATAGCGCCTTTTGGACCCGCCGAGGACGCGAATACACATCAGTCGTCTGGCACCGGTATTGTCGCCGACTTTAAGCATCGTCTGTTGCTGGATCATGGTTATCCTCCTTCCCGGCGGAAATAAGGCTACCTGGCTTTTTCCACAATCTCTACTACCCGCCAGCGTTTATCTTTGCTTAAGGGGCGGGTTTCCATGATCTTGACTTGATCACCGACGTGGCACGCGTTCTCGGCGTCATGAGCCTTGAATTTCCTGGTATTGCGGATAATCTTGCCTACCAGGGGGTGGCGTACCCGGTCTTCTACGGCGACCACCACCGTTTTATCCATTTTGTCACTGACAACGCTACCGATCCGGGTCTTGCGATTCTTCCTTGCCAAAGGGCCTGCCCCCTTCCTGTATCTTGATCATATTGACGCCCGCTCCTGCCTTAATTCCCTTTCGCGTAAGATAGTTTTGGCCCGCGCGATACCCCGGCGCACTTCCCGCAGGCGCATCGGGTTATCCACCTGGCCGGTAGCCAGCTGGAAACGCAGGTTGAATAGTTCTTGTTTCAGTTCGCCTACTTTTTGCAGCAACTCCTCGGTGGTCAAATCGCGAATCTCATTAGCTTTCATTGACCTCACCACCCACTTCCGCGCGTTTGACGAACCTGGTCTTAATGGGCAGCTTGTGGGAGGCCAGGCGCATGGCCTCACGGGCTGTCTCTTCCGATATTCCGGCCATCTCGAACAGGATGCGCCCTGGTTTCACTACGGCTACCCAGTACTCCGGCGCCCCCTTACCGCTGCCCATGCGGGTTTCCGCCGGTTTAGCCGTGATGGGGGTATCGGGAAAGATCTTGATCCACACCTTGCCGCCGCGTTTAATATAGCGTGTCATGGCAATACGGGCGGCTTCAATCTGGCGGCTGGTAATCCAGGCCGGTTCCAGCGCCTGCAACCCGTAGTCGCCGAAGGTGACTTCATTGCCCCGGGTGGCCTGGCCGCGGGTACTCGGCCGGTGGGGTTTGCGGTATTTTACCCTTTTGGGCATCAACATTATTGCCGGCCCCCTTCCTGGACCCTGCTTCGTCCAGGCAGAACTTCACCTTTATAGATCCATACCTTGACGCCTATTTTGCCATAGGTAGTATTGGCTTCGGCAAAACCATAATCAATATCAGCGCGCAGGGTATGCAGCGGTACCTTGCCCTCGCTGTACCACTCCGTCCGGGCGATTTCCGCCCCCGCCAGGCGGCCGCCGCAGGCGATTTTGATCCCCTGGGCGCCCAAACGCATCGCCCGGCCTACCGATTGCTTCATTGCCCGCCGGAAGGCAATCCTTTTTTCCAGCTGGGAGGCGATATTCTCCGCCACCAGCTGGGCATTGAGTTCCGGTTTTTTGATCTCGACAATGTTCAGGTTGACCTGTTTCCCGGTCAGTTTTTCCAATTCTTTACGCAAGGCTTCAACTTCGGTGCCGCCCCGGCCGATAACGATGCCCGGTCTGGCAGTGTTGATGATCACTTTTAAACGATTGGCGGCCCGTTCTATTTCGATGCTGGCGACGCCAGCATGGAAAAGACGTTTTTTGATAAACTGGCGGATCTTCTGGTCTTCATGGAGCAGGGTTTTATATTCTTTGCCAGCAAACCAGCGAGAGTCCCAATCGCGGATAATCCCGATGCGCAATCCCTTGGGGTGTACTTTTTGACCCACGAAATCAGTCCTCCTTTTCCCCGACCACCACAGTGATGTGGCTGGTGCGTTTCCGCCGGACATCAGCCCGTCCGCGCGCCCGTGGCTGGTAGCGTTTCAGGGTCGGCCCCTCGTCGACATAGGCGCGGCTGACCACCAGCTCTGATGTGTCCAGGTCGTAGTTATGCTCAGCATTGGCTACGGCTGATTTCAGGACCTTGGCTATCGCCCGCGCCCCTCTTTTGGGCGTGACCATGAGGATAGCTTCCGCTTCCCGTACATCCTTGCCACGGATTAAGTCGATTACCTGGCGGACCCGCCGCGGCGATATGCGGATATAGCGGGCTTGCGCCCTTGCTTCCATTCCTTTTACCCCCTTACTTCAGCGACGTGGAACGTTCCGTGTGGGCGCCATGGCCCCGGAACATCCGGGTAGGAGCAAATTCACCCAGTTTGTGGCCGACCATGTCCTCGCTGATATATACAGGCACATGTTTACGGCCATCATGAACGGCAATGGTATGACCCACCATCTCCGGGAAGATAGTTGAACGGCGTGACCAGGTTTTAATGACCCGTTTATTACCCTTATCGTTCAACTCAATAACTCTTTTGAGGAGCCTCTCCTCGCAATACGGCCCTTTTTTCAGGGAGCGGCCCATAAAAAGGAACCTCCTTTCCCAGCCTTATTTATTGCGGTGCTTGACAATCAGCCGGTCACTGGGCTTACGCCTCGGGCGTGTCTTGACGCCGGTGGCCGGTTTGCCCCAGGGTGTCATCGGGTGCTTGCGGCCTACCGGCGCTCGACCTTCACCACCACCGTGGGGGTGATCGACGGGGTTCATGACGACACCGCGTACGGTGGGCCGGATACCCAGCCAGCGGCTGCGGCCGGCCTTGCCAATAGTAATGTTTTCCCGCTCCAGGTTGCCCACCTGACCAATGGTGGCGCGGCATTCTTCCTGTACTTTACGCACCTCACCCGAGGGCAGCCGCAGGAGAGCGTAACCGCCTTCCCGGGCCATGAGCTGCGCTCCGGTGCCGGCAGACCGGACCATCTGGCCGCCCTTGCCGGGTTTCAGCTCGATATTATGCACCATCGTTCCTACCGGCACCTGGCTTAAAGGGAGAGCGTTGCCCACTTTGATATCCGCCCCGGGGCCGCTGATAATTGCGTCCCCGACCCGCAGCTTTTCCGGGGCCAGGATGTAACGCTTTTCTCCGTCAGCGTAATTAACCAGGGCGATGTTGGCCGAACGATTGGGGTCGTACTCAATAGTTGCCACGCGGCCGGGAATACCGTCTTTATCACGCTTGAAATCAATGATGCGGTAAAGGCGCCGGTGGCCGCCGCCCCGGTGGCGGACGCTCAACCGCCCCTGACTGTTGCGGCCGCCGCTTTTCTTTAACGGGGCCACCAGGGGTTTGTAGGGTTCCGTCGCCGTAATCTCGGTAAAGCTAGATACGGTCATCTGGCGCCGGCCGGGTGATGTCGGCTTGAACTTCTTTATGGCCATCTCTTTTCTCCCCTTGCTTTAAGCTACTCCAGCCCCTCAAAGACCTTGATCTTATCGCCGGGCCGCAGGGTGACAATAGCTTTTTTGCGGTCGGACTGGCGCCCCTGAAAACGGCCCACCCGGCGCATTTTACCCCGATCCACCAGGGTATTGACCTTCAGTACTTTAACGTTGAAGAGCTTCTCAATGGCGTGTTTGATTTCGATCTTATTGACTCCCGCGGCAACTAAAAAGGTGTATTTGTTCTCGGCCATCAGGCTGGTGGATTTCTCAGTAACCATTGGTTGCAGGATGACATCTTCCGGAGCACGCATTAACCACACACCTCTGCTTTCGTAGCCGGCAGCAGCGCTTGTTCCACCAGGACCACGGCATCCCTGGTGATGACCAGCTTGTCGTGGGCCAGGATATCGTAGACGTTCAGTCCGGTGGCTGTTAGATAGCTTACCCCCGGCAGGTTGCGGGCCGATAATTCAACATGGGGCTCTCTGGCCGCCGTAACTATCAAAGCCTTGTTGTCTGCTCTCAGGACCTTAAGAATAGTCGCCATTTCGCGGGTACGCGGCTTATCTAGCTGTAAATCGTCCAGGACGATGATATTCCCTTCCTGGACGCGGGTGGCCAGGGCGGAGCGCAGGGCGAGCTGGCGGACCTTTTTCGGCAACCGGTAGCCGTAATCGCGGGGCCGGGGGCCAAAAACTATGGCGCCGCCGCGCCACAGTGGCGAGCGAATACTGCCGGCGCGGGCGCGGCCGGTACCTTTCTGGCGCCAGGGCTTACGACCACCGCCACGGACCTCGCTCCGGCCGCGGGTTGCCGCCGTCCCCTGCCGCCGGCTGGCTTGCTGCATGACCACGGCCTGGTGGAGGACGGCCTCGTTAACCTCACCACCAAAAACGCGTTCATCCAGGTCGAGCTCCCCTACCTGCTGGCCGGCAATATTGTATAAGGCTACTCTGGGCATCGCCTGTTAGCCTCCCTTTACCGAATTCTTGATGAGCAGCAATCCCTGCTGCGGTCCCGGTACGGAACCTTTGAGGAGCAGGATGTTGCGTTCCGGGTCATTATTAACCACCTCAAGGCCCAGGACAGTGACCCGCTCGGCCCCCATGTGACCGGGCAAACGCCTGCCTTTAAAGACCCGCGCCGGCCCCTTGGCGGCCAGGGAACCCGGACGGCGGTGGTATTTGGAACCGTGCTCCATGGGGCCGCGATGAAAACCGTGCCGCTTAATGCCCCCGGCAAAACCCTTGCCTCTGGATATACCGGTTACGTCAACCCTGTCGCCGGCATTGAAAATATCGGCTTTGATTTCCTGCCCCACCTGGTAGTCTTGATTATCTTCCAGGCGCAATTCGCGGATATAGCGGAAAGGGGCCGTCCCGGCTTTGTGGAAATGTCCCTGCAGGGGTTTATTGACCCGGTTCTCTTTAACGGGATCAAAACCTACCTGCACTGCCCCATAGCCGTCAGTGGCCGCCGTCTTTTTCTGGATGACCACACAGGGCCCGGCCTCAACGACCGTAACCGGGACAGCCCGGCCGCCGGCGTCAAAGATCTGGGTCATACCTATCTTCTTACCTAAAATACCTTTGCGCACTTGTTTTACCCCCTACAGCTTGATCTCGATATCGACCCCTGCCGGGAGA
The DNA here is from genome assembly GCA_002383405.1 of Moorella sp. UBA4076. GTDB lineage: Bacteria > Bacillota > DSM-521 > Neomoorellales > Neomoorellaceae > Neomoorella. The sequence continues at coordinate 388 of DFYS01000063.1, read as the reverse complement.
TCCAGGCGCATCAATGCGTCTACCGTCTTGGGCGTCGGCTCGTGGATATCGATTAAACGCTTGTGGGTGCGCATTTCAAATTGCTCCCGGGAATCTTTGTTGACGTGGGGTGAGCGTAAGATTGTAAAAATATTTTTTTCCGTCGGTAGCGGGATGGGGCCGGATACTACCGCTCCGGTACGCCTGGCTGTCTCGACAATCTTCTGGGAAGACTGATCCAGCAAGCGGTGATCAAAGCCCTTCAAGCGAATACGGATCTTCTGCCTGGCCATGGGTCACTTACCCTCCTTCATGGCACGGGATCAGGCTTGCAGCCTGACCCCTGTGCTTTACGTTTACATCCCCTGCTGCCCTTCCTTAAGAGCCGATGCCGCTGACGACGCCGGCG
>DFYS01000039.1:10504-15227 GCA_002383405.1 Moorella sp. UBA4076 | reverse complement strand
AAAAGGGTGTAGCAATTAAAAAAGTTTCTGTGATCAGAAATTGGACGGCGACCGTGATATACAGGTTACGTTGCCACTCGGGCATCAGGGCATCCCTCGCAATATGTAATGAAAAAGATCTTACCTCGATATTATGTTATGCCTTCTAGTTTAGCCTGTCAATGTTAAAGCAACCGCAGACAATGTTAAGGGATTATTATTTTTTCATCACCCTATTGCATTAATATGCAGCTGTGATGTATAATTATAACATCAGATCAAGGAGGTACCCACCGTGGTTAAAGCAGGTATTATTGGTGCCACCGGCTATACCGGCGCCGAGCTGGTGCGTATTTTAAACCGGCACCCGCAGGTAGAGCTGGTAGCCCTTACTTCCCGCAGTTATGCCGGGGAGGATATGGCCGCCGTCTACCCGTCCCTCACCGGTTATACCAGCCTCGCCTGTGAGGATTTAACCCCCGCAGCAGTCCTGGAAATGGTCGAAGCAGTCTTCATCGCCCTGCCCCACGGTCATGCTGTTCCGGTAGCCGCTCGCGCCCTGGAAAAGGGTGTCAAGGTGATCGATCTGGGCGCCGACCTGCGCTTCCGGGAGGCAGGAACATACGAGGAATGGTATAAAATCGCCCATGCCGATCACGACCTGGCCGCTCATGCCGTCTACGGCCTGCCGGAAATCTACCGGCAAGCCATCCGTACGGCGGCGGTATTAGCCAACCCGGGCTGTTACCCCACCAGCGTCATCCTGGGCCTGGCCCCCCTGCTCAAAGGCGGTTATATCAACCCGGCGACGATTATTATTGACGCCAAATCGGGGGTTTCCGGAGCCGGCCGGGAAGCGAAGGTGACCAGCCTGTTCGTGGAGTGCAATGAGAACATCAATCCCTATAGTGTGGCCGGCCACCGCCATACCCCGGAGATTGAACAGGAGTTGAGCCTTCTCGTCGGGGCGGAAGTCAAGGTGACCTTTACCCCCCACCTGCTGCCCGTCAGCCGCGGTATCTTGAGTACCATGTATGCTACTCTTTCCCGGCCGGTCGATGAGGAAGAACTGCGACAGGTCTACCGGGAGTTTTACGCCGGGGAACCCTTTATTCACCTGTTGCCGTCCGGCCGCTGGCCCCATACCCGCTGGGTTTACGGCAGCAACAACTGCCATATCAACCTGATGGTGGATAAACGCACCGGCCGGGTAATCGTGGCCAGCGCCATCGACAATCTGACCAAAGGCGCTTCCGGCCAGGCGGTGCAGAACCTGAATCTCATGTACGGGTTCCCGGAGACCCTGGGTCTGACGGCACCAGGATTATGTCCATAATTACGGAGGAGTTACCCATAACAGCATTCCGTCACCAGTGAACGGGAGAAAACGCGAGCGGGCCAGCTTCCAGCACTCAACTTCAGCTTAGTTACTCACATCTCATTCGGAGGAGCCAATCATGACCGAAGACATTCAGCCGGTTGCCGGTGGTATTACCGCCCCGCAGGGGTTTACAGCCGCCGGTGTCTATGCTGGTTTAAAAAAGGAAAAGAAGGACCTGGCCCTTATCGTCAGCTCCACCCCGGCGGTGGCAGCCGCCGTCTATACCCGCAACCGCGTCCAGGCAGCCCCCCTGGTAGTGACCAGGGAGCATCTGAAAAGCGGCCTGGCGCGGGCTATTGTGGTTAACAGCGGCAACGCCAATGCCTGTACCGGCGAGCGGGGTTACCGCGATGCCCGCGAGATGGCGGCAGTGACCGCCGCGGCTGCCGGCTGTGAACCCTGGCAGGTGGTGGTAGCTTCCACCGGTGTTATCGGCGTGCCTATGCCTATGGATAAAATCCGGGAGGGTATCCAGACGGCATCCCGGCAGCTGGCCGTGGCGGGCGGCAGCGATGCCGCGACGGCCATTATGACTACTGATACCATAATCAAGGAAACCGCCGTCCAGCTGTCCCTGGGCGGAGTTACGGTAACCATTGCCGGCATTGCCAAGGGCTCCGGCATGATCCACCCCAACATGGGCACCATGCTCTGCTTTCTGACCACCGATGCGGTCATAGACAGGGACGACCTGGAACAGGCGCTGCGGGCGGTGGTAGATCGTACCTTTAACATGGTCACCGTTGACGGGGATACCAGCACCAACGATATGGCCGTCATCCTGGCCAACGGCTGCGCCGGCAACGCCCCTCTGACCATCGAGGAACACGCCGCTTTTCGCGCCGGCCTGGAGGATGTCTGCCGCCAGCTGGCCCGCCTGATTGCCCGTGACGGCGAGGGGGCGACCAAACTCATCACGGTAGAAGTACGAAAGGCGGCCAGCGAACAGGAGGCGCGCCTGGCAGCCCGTGCTGTGGCCGGCTCCAACCTGGTCAAGAGCGCCATTTTCGGCGCTGACGCCAACTGGGGCCGCATCCTTTGCGCCGCCGGTTACTCCGGGGCGGCGATTGACCCGGAACGGGTGGATATTTATCTGGAAAGCCAGGCTGGCTGCGAGCAGATGGCCGCCGGCGGCGAACCCTTACCTTTCAGCGAGGAAAAAGCCCTGGCCATCCTGCAGGAGGAAGAAATAGTCATTACCCTTGATTTAAACCAGGGCCACGCCTGTGCCACTGCCTGGGGTTGCGACCTGACCTACGATTATGTAAAGATTAATGCCACCTACCGGACATAGAGGGTAGAGGCACGCCCATGCCGCTTGCGAGCGGCACCAGCAGGAGGATGAAAATAGCAGTATTTTATGAGGTTGAGGGGTGGGGCCGGTTCCCGGAGGGCGCCCAGCACTCAACCTGTCTCATACGGCGACTTTAAGAATGGAAACGGAGCATAAGAGTATATACCCACTAAGAAGTGAGTTGCCCAGGATTAAGTGCTGGGCAGCCTTAGTTCAAAGAGCGGAGCAGGCCCTCGGAAACAGCGCGCCCAGCACTCAATTAACGGTTTGGTTGTTCAGGTAGAGTAAACATCATGTTGATAATTTATAGAAGCAATCTATGTAAGCAAGGATTGAGTGCTGGGCTGCGGAGCGAGGTCCTTGTATAAGGGCGAGAAATGGCGCCCGAAGGGAACCGGCCTCATCCTCAGAAGCAAACCATACCAGCAATAATGCGAGAACCCTATTTTCGGAGAGGAGGCCAGAGGGATGCCCCTTTCACCCCTGGAGAAAACAGCAATCCTCATCGAAGCTCTGCCCTATATCCGCCAGTTTTACGGCAAGACGGTGGTAATCAAGTATGGCGGCCATGCCATGGTGAACTGTGAACTCAAGAAAGCCGTCATGCAAGACGCCGTCCTTATGCACCTGGTGGGTATGCGGCCGGTCATCGTCCACGGTGGCGGGCCGGAGATTACCAACATGCTGCAACGCCTGGGCAAGCAGTCGCAATTTATCCAGGGCCAGCGGGTAACCGACGCTGAGACCATGGCAATCGTAGAGATGGTCCTGGTGGGCAAGATCAACAAAGAGATTGTCACCAATATCCACCGTTACGGCGGTAAAGCCATCGGCCTCTGCGGCAAGGACGGCAACCTGATTGAAGCCCGCAAACACCTGGCCCGTATCCAGCAGGAGGACGGCCCGGCTACGGAGCTGGACCTGGGTTTCGTCGGCCAGGTGGAAAAGATCAATCCTGGCATTATTGAAACCGTCATCGCCGAGGGTTATATCCCTGTAGTAGCCCCCATCGGCGTCGGGCCGGACGGCGAAAGCTATAATATCAATGCCGATCTGGTGGCGGGGGAGCTGGCCGTCGCCCTGGGGGCCGACAAACTGGTCCTGCTGACGGATGTAGAAGGGATACTCGCCGACCGCAACGACCCGGCCTCCCTTATTTCCGCTCTGGCGGTCGGCAGGGTGCCGGAACTCATTCGCCAGGGCGTTATCGCCGGCGGGATGATCCCCAAGGTAGACTGCTGCATCCGCGCCCTGGCGGGCGGGGTGAAGAAAACCCACATTATCGACGGGCGTATCCTCCATTCCATTCTACTGGAGGTCTTCACCGACACCGGGGTAGGAACCATGGTAGTACGAGGGTAGCTATTACTATAAATAAGTACCAGCCGTCGCTGGCGCAAGGAATAAAAGAGGGGTTACCGGAGGCTTCAGCTCAAAACTGGCGCAGCCAGTTACGACCGCAATTCTCACCTCCAACTTCTCACCGCTCACATCTATATCAGGGGGTGTCGGTAAATGGATAATGCAGCTATAGCGGCTTTGGGGGAAAAATATGTGATGCGGACCTACGGGCGCTATCCCTTCGCTCTGATACGGGGTGAAGGAGCGCGGGTCTGGGATGCCGATGGCAGGGAGTATCTGGACTTTGTCAGCGGGCTGGCGGTCAACGCCCTGGGGCACAGTCACCCGCAGGTGGTGGCGGCCATCCGCGAGCAGGCCGGCAAGCTGCTGCATTGCTCCAACCTGTACTGGATTGAACCCCAGGTGGAGCTGGCGCAATTGCTGGTGGAGAACTCAGCCCTGGATAAAGTTTTTTTCTGCAACAGCGGCGCCGAGGCGAACGAAGCGGCCATTAAACTCGCCCGCAAGTACGCCAAGGAACACCGGGGGCCGGAGAGCTACGCGATCATCACCATGCGCCGTTCCTTTCACGGCCGCACCCTGGCCACCCTGACGGCCACCGGCCAGGAGAAATTCCACCGCGGTTTTGCCCCCCTGCCAGCGGGTTTCAAATACGTTCCCTTTAATGATTTGTCCAGCCTGCGAGCAGCGGTAGGCCCGCAGACCGC